>JALVAL010000328.1 GCA_027011205.1 Gammaproteobacteria bacterium | reverse complement strand
GTAATACGGTATTGGCAGCAGCTACAGAAAATTATGCTTACCCGCTGAAAAACCCTTATGCGGCAACTATTCTGGGCACTCCCAAAGGCTATAAAGCAGACCTGCCCAGATACAATCTGGTACCCCATGAACAATTTTCCCTGAAAATGCCTGACAGGCGGCCGATTCCCGATGTTTTCTGGTATCAGCGACGGGGCTTAAACTATGCGGTTACCGCCCAGAAGGAAAAAGCCCCTCTGATTTTTGCTATTGCAGGCACTGGGGCAAGCCATAAATCAATGAAAATGCAACTTTTTCAAAGAGCATTTTATCAGGCGGGCTATCATGTCATTACTATCAGCTCCCCGACATTCAGTAATTTTATGGTCAATGCTTCAAAAACAGCTATTCCGGGTAATCTCCAGCAGGATGCAGAAGATTTATACCGGGTTATGCAGCAGATTATCAATGAGCATCCTGAGCTGAAAGTGAGTGATTACAATCTGATTGGTTATAGTCTCGGTGCCTCTCAGGCAGCCTTTGTAGCACGTATAGATGAACAGCAAAAAGCCATTGGTTTTAAAAAAGTGCTGATGATCAATCCGCCCCTGAATCTATTTCACTCCGTTAAGCTGCTGGATCAGATGTTAACCGCCCATATACCCGGTGGGGTGGACAATTTTAATGCTTTTTTTAAGAATTTTATGAAAAATGTAACCCAGTTTCATCAGGATAATCAAAAATTAAATTTGACGGGAGAAGAATTTTTCTACGAAGCCTATCGTAATAAAAAACCCAGTGACAGTTTTATGCAGGCTCTGATCGGTATAGCCTTTCGTATGTCTTCATCCGATATGGTGTTTGTGACGGATGTGTTTAATAATCTGGGTTATCTGGTTCCTAAAAATACCGTACTGACTGAAACCACCTCACTAACCCGCTATTCTAAAGCCTCACGCCGGTTAGGATTTAATGATTATGTTAATGAAATTTATCTGCCTTATTATGCTAAAAAGACCGGACTCCGTCGAGACAAATTAATCGCTCAATCAAGCCTGTTATCGATTAAAGATTATCTGCAACAATCGGATAAAATTGGTTTAATGCACAATGAAAATGATCCCATTTTAATGGCTGGGGAAATTGATACGTTAAAAAGTTTATTTCCCGGCAGGTCAGTAATTTATCCCTATGGAGGACATTGCGGCAATATGGAATATAAAGACAATGTTGCCTATATGCTTAATTTTTTCTCCGGGGGTAAAAAATAATGTTAGGACTAAACTTTTTAAATCCCGGTTTTACAGCGCTTCGCCAGTTCCAGTTATTGTTATTGTCCATGATTGTTATCCTGTTACCCGCCTGCAGTGCGATACAACCCCAGGAACCTGTGGATGTTGAACAGCCTATGCATTCTGTCGATTCCATTGTAAAAGAGGATGTTGATTATGCGGTTGATATTTATGACCCATGGGGAGGTATGAACCGTAATATTTATATCTTTAATGCGCAACTGGATCGATATGTGATGCTGCCGGTAGCAAATGCTTATCGTGATTATGTGCCTTTATTTTTACGTCATGGTGTGGATAACTTTTTTAATAATATTGGCAGTTTTAATCATACACTAAATTCTGCTTTACAGTTAAATGGAGAAGCCACGGTAAATAACGGCCTGCGTTTTATATCAAATACTACCATGGGTATTGGCGGAATTTTTGATATTGCCACCGGGATGGGATTGCCGGAAATGCAGGAAGATTTTGGCCAGACCCTCGGCTACTGGGGAGTAGGTGATGGCCCTTATCTGGTATTACCGTTTTTCGGCCCCTCAAATTTACGTGATGCAGGCGGCCTGGCCGTTGATTTTGTTGCAGTAACCTGGTTAACAGATGACGTCTTCGGTATGAATGGTAATGGCGGATGGCTGGTTTTTTATTATATTATGACCGGTGTTGACAGCAGAGCTAAAAATCCATTTGAATATTATCAAACGGGTTCACCCTTTGAATATGAATTGATCCGTATGCTCTATACCAATGCCCGTCATGCCATGATCGGTGGATAAGTTTTTCTAACTATTCATTTTCATGCCTGGTAATAACTTCAATATGATCATTCTGATCATATTGAACCAGAAAGGTAATCGGTCGGCAACAGACCTGACAATCTTCAATATACTCCTGAGAGCTATCGCTGCAATCAATTAAAACATTTATAAATTCACCGCAATAAGGGCATGAAACGGTAACTTCTTCCTGATGATTCATAAATTGATCTGATGTCCTGTTGGTGGCTATACCGATTAGACTGTAATCTTAAAATTAATGTGCAACCCTGGTT
>JALVAL010000327.1 GCA_027011205.1 Gammaproteobacteria bacterium | reverse complement strand
CTTAAGCGGTATACCGCAGAGGACCGGATTAAATTTGTGGAAGAATATAATAAAAGTGAACTGAGTCAATCTGAGTTTTGCAGGGAGAAAGGAATAAACCCAACTACATTCTATGGCTGGCTTGGGAAAACACCAAAGAATAAAACTAAATTTGTGGAAGTAGCACTGCCATCCACACCAGCAAATTTTACTAGTGATTATATAGAGCTGAAACTTTCAAGAGGAGAACAATTAAATATTCCTGTCGCAATGAATATAGATCGTATTGCCGATTTAGTAAGGAGGGTAACAGAATGTTAAATTTTACCGGTGGCCTTAAAATATTTCTTGCAGCTGAACATGTTGATCTTCGTAAAAGTTTTACCGGATTATGGTCTATAACACTCAATACATTAAAGGAGAATCCTACCAGCGGAGCATTATATGTTTTTACTAATCGTCGACGCACTCGTATTAAGATTCTATATTGGGACGGTACAGGATTATGGGTTTTAATAAAAAGATTAGAAAAAGGAACTTTTTCGTGGCCGAAAGGCATAGAAATTAAAGACGGAAAACTTGAGCTTGCGCCAGAGGCACTTGCTATCTTGCTGGACGGCATAGACTTGCGACACGGCAGTTTAAGGCCGTGGTATCAGCGGTAAAAAACTTAAAAAAAAGAGATATTTTTTTGGCTAATTCACCCCCATTATGGTAGGGTTGGGGGCATGAATTTTGAACAGGAAAAGTTAATTTTACAAGTGTCTGAAATGGCCGAAAAACAGCAAAAAATGGAAGCTGTTATCGAATCCCTTTCGGTCGAAAATAAACTACTGCGTCAAAAGGTACAGGCTCTTCTTAAACGTATATTCGGTAAGAAGAGTGAGAAGATAGATAATAACCAGTTAGAATTATTGCTTGGCTTTATAGATAATGCAGAACCAGAAACAGCTACTGACGATGATACGCCACCGTCATCAC
This sequence comes from Gammaproteobacteria bacterium, assembly GCA_027011205.1. GTDB lineage: Bacteria > Pseudomonadota > Gammaproteobacteria > GRL18 > GRL18 > JANELJ01. The sequence continues at coordinate 1,362 of JALVAL010000327.1, read as the reverse complement.
CAAAACATTCCCGTAAGCCTCGCAAGAGAAAACCTCGCTTACCTGAAAACTTACCAACAGAACGAGTGATTATTGAACCTGATGAAGTAAAAACTGATCCTCAGTCTTATAAGTGCATAGGAGAAGAGATAACAGAAGAGCTTGATGTTATTCCACAGCAATATTTACGTCGTTTAATAATCCGCCGTAAGTATAAATATATAAATGATAGAAGCCTGCCTCCAGTAATTGCTCCATTAGCTCCACGGGTAGTAGATGGCGGTTATGCCACACCTGGATTACTTACAGATATTGTTTTAAAGAAATATGAAGACCACCTACCACTTTACCGTCAGGAACGGATACTAAAAAGCCGTTTTGACATCGAATTATCCAGAAAAACGATGAGTGACTGGATAGGAGTAACAGCTAACTGGCTAAAACCTATTTACAACCTTATGAAGAATGGACTTAAACAAAGTAAATATCTACAGATAGACGAAACTCCCGTGCGTTATCCCGACAAAGATACCGGTAGTAGGCTGGGATACTTTTGGTTATACAATCATCCCGGAGGTGATGTTATATATGAATGGCATACTAGTAGGGCGGCATCTTGCCTCGATGAAATATTAGATAACTTCTGTGGAGTAATCCAGACTGATGGGCACAAAGCGTATACCAGTTATGCTACATTGCATAGCAATATAGAGCTTGCTGGTTGCTGGGCTCATGCACGACGTAAATTTACCGAGGCAATAGCGGAGGATCCTAAGCTTGCAGGCTGGTTTTTGAATCAAATAGGTGCATTATATCACATAGAATCTCAGTTACGTGATAATACTGCCGGTCCGGTGCTACGGTGCGCTATACGTGAATCACAAAGCCAAATGATTATAAATAGAATAAAAACAGCATTAGACCTGAAATATCGATCTCACCTGCCGCAAAGTAGAATAGGCAAGGCCATAGGTTATGCTTTAAGGCATTGGAAACAATTAGAATGCTATCTCCATAATGGATTAATAGAAATCGATAATAACTTGGTAGAGAATGCAGTTAGGCCTGTCGCTTTAGGCAAGAAAAACTGGTTGCGTATAGGTCATGCCGAAGCAGGAGAACGCAGTGCTATTATTTACAGTATACTGGAAACCTGCAAAAGGTATGATATTAATACACAGGAATATCTTTGTGATGTACTTTCCAGGCTTCCATCAATGAAAATAACGGAGGTTTCTGAACTCACCCCCAAAAATTGGATTTCTGCCCGCAAAAAAAATAACACACTCAAAAAAATGGCTGCATAATCCCCATCAATACCAATCTTATTACCCCTTTGGGTTCATGTCAACGGGGGCGATCGTCGGACGCTTACAATAAATC
>JALVAL010000326.1 GCA_027011205.1 Gammaproteobacteria bacterium | reverse complement strand
CTGCTACTAATGCTATAGACTACGCTATCAAGCTTAAAAAGCTACAATCGAAAGATATAAAAAAAGAAGTTCAGGGTGTTATCGCAATGGGGAGTTATTATCTTCTTGGCTATAAATTTGATAAAAACATTATTCTTCCAGGATTAAATCAAGAACAGCGAAACGCTGTTTTACAAAATAATAAGCAATGCAGAATTGTTTTCTTAGACGGGTTAAACGAATCAATCCAAGAGCAAACATATCTTAAATATAAGCAGGCTCTCATTGATTATGCCAGTGACTTCAACCAAAATTTAATAAAATTTTGCAAAATCTAATGATCTAGGTCATACGATATTCGATATGGAAAAGCCACTTGATACAGGTCAATGCCCATATTATTTATGGTGTTAAATATAGGTTCTAAGCACTGTAAATTCCTTTTGGTTGCAATAGTTAGGGCTAGCAAATAGGGATCAGTATGAAATAACTACGCTAGTAATTTTGAGGCGCTGGCGTAAGTTTTTATCCTCATCTTAATATGGAGAATATTATGACAAAACGAAAGAATCCTGTTTTTGGAAAGATACCTGTCAGTATGCTGACGTTAGCTGTTAGTACCGTTATGACAGCAGGTGTTCAGGCAACAGAATACAAAGACATCAAGGCGGCTGACAAGGTAAATGGTCGTCCGATAGTTGAATTTGTAAGTTCAGAATGTGGCGGTTGTCATAATCCAAAGTTAACGGGTGCAACTGGTCCAAATATCACTAAAAAACGTTTACACGATGGTGATAAAAGTAAAAAGGCAGGTCGTTTTACTTATCCGTTAAACGAGGAAGGTGTCTACGCGACGATTAAAGCGGGTCGTCCAGGAACCTCAATGCCTATGTGGAGTTCAGATGCTAACCCTATTGGTAAGGCACTCAGCGAAGCAGAAATGAAGGGAATTGCACAGCACGTCTATAATGTTGATCCACCTAAAGATTTTCATTGGTCAATTGATGATATGAAAAAAACCTTACAGGATGTACCTAAGCAAGAAGGTGTAAAAGCACCTGCACATCCTGATGATTTATTGTTTGTTACGGAGCGTGAAAACTTCAGTGTAGGTGTTATTGATACCGATACGCAGGAAGTTGTTGCTCATTTACCAGCAGGTGCGCGTGCTCACGGTTATACCTTTAGCCCTGATGGTAAATATGCCTATAACTTGGGTCGTGATGGCTGGTTATTCCAATATGACTTGAAAACATTGCAAGCAGTTAAAAAAATTCGCTTAGGTTTAGATGCTCGTGGTATTGCTATCTCAGATAATAACAAGTATCTACTCACTGGTATGTATATTCCAACACAAGCAGTTATTGTTGATGCAGTTACATTAGAGCCATTAAAGCTTATTGATACACATCATGTTAAAGATCCAGATGGTGATATCGTCGATTCACGTATCTGTACTGTAAATGATGTGAATCCTGAAAAAGTGGGACCTTACTTCCTGATGGCACTGAAAGAAGGCGGACAGGTATGGCGTATTGACTGGAGTAAGCCTGACTTCCCTGTTGACAAGTTAGAAAATGTTGGAAAAATTCTGCATGATGCTTTCCTTACACCTGATAATAAAAATTTCTATCTTGCCTCTCAAAGTTCTGACTGGATGGCAGCAATTGATGTTAAAAACCTAAAAATTATCAAGCAGATTAAAACAGGCAAGAAACCTCATCCAGGTGAAGGTGCAGTTTGGACAGCTGATAATGGTGTTGAATATGCTGCAACACCTCATATAGGAGACAGTAAAGTAACAATTTGGCGTACTGATACTAATGAGATTGCTGGTGAAGTTAAAACAGGCTCACCTGGATTATTCATTAGAACATCTCCTGAGATGAAGTATGTTTGGGCGGACTCTGTATTCCCACCAAAATCAGAAGACATGACTGTGTTTGAAAAGAACCCTCCATTTAAACTAGTTAAACATATCACTGATGGTACTCAAACATTACATGCTGAGCCTGATCCAACTGGTAAGTTTGTTTATGTTTCAGACTGGAAAGAGAATGTGGTACGTGTTTATAACGATGAAACACTTGAACTGGTTAAAACCATTAAAGACTTAAAAACACCAACAGGTATTTTCGGTGTACATCGTCGTGAAGAGTCTGGTGGACACTAACTTCGTATTGTTTGTTAAGTTGAAGTGAGTTATAGCGATTGTATTTAGCGTGGTGATAGACCTATTGATCTTTATCATTAACGCCAGAATTCTATAACTCTTATAATAAAAGCCTGTCGACAGATTGTTGGCGGGCTTTTTTATTCCTTTTTTTCAGTTGGCTCAACTATATAT
>JALVAL010000325.1 GCA_027011205.1 Gammaproteobacteria bacterium | reverse complement strand
TCCATAACCCGTTCCAGATCATCCGTACTGACTTCCTTATCACGAATCGCTACCATACCATGAGAATTAAGACTGTTAATATGACTACCGGCCACCCCCGCAAATACAGAATGAATTTCGCACCCAGCCATCAGTTCAGCTTCTTCAATGGCTCGTTTTATGGACTGTACGGTAGATTCAATATTAACTACTACACCTTTTTTCATACCTCTGGCAGCGTGTTTACCCATACCGATAATTTCTATATCACCTTCACATCCAACTTCAGCAACAATTGCAGAAACCTTAGAGGTACCGATATCCAGTCCAACAATTAAACGTTTATCATTTCGCTTAGTCATAATGCCTTTTTATTCCCGTTCCTGTTCTTTAATGCCTGCTCTTAAAATGGTATAGCCTTAATGCTTTTTCTGATACTTTGCTGTCACATTTGAACCTGCATGAGTGGATGATTCCATTTCGTTTTTTAATAAATGACTGGTATTCCATTTAATACTGAAGCCATTTGAATAACGTAAATCTGCATAAGCCACTAAATCCCTATAGGCTTTTAACTGTCCATTAAAAGCTCTAATCAGCCTATCCAGCTTCTGTATATTTTTTTCTTTACCCAGTTTTATTTCCATGCCATTAACCAGTTCAAGCATCCAGGTTCTACGGGCATTCATACCACATTTTCTAATGCCAAAACCAATGCGTTTTAAATGTTCATTCATCTTATAACAGGCCTGCATTATTTTTTTTGAACTGCCATCAGGACCCTGCAATAAAGCCAGATGATTAAATTTTTTTTTCTGTTCAGTACTCAGCTCTGGTTTAAATACCAGTCCTTCATTACTTAACAGATTATAATGTTTATTATCAGCCTCTGTATTTCTCACCACTGACTGCCAGCGAGCCACAGGTTTATGCTCTTCAATAGATACCAGCAGCCTGTCTGGCCATATTTTTCTGATTGATACAGCTTTAACCCAGGGTAGTGCCTGCAGCAGTTCATTTCGAAACTTTTCAACATTTAAACTGAAAAACCCGCCCTTTATTGCCTGAGCAGATATTTTCTGCAATTCTCTGCTTTCCTGATTCTGCAGATGATTAACCAGCTCAATTTTTGTAATCGGGAAACTTCCCGGTGTGTACAGCCAGTTTATAAAAAACACACCGCCAGAAAGCAAACCCAGCATCATTACTGCAAGCATAATTTTAAGCAGTATCCGTCCAGTTTGTGTCGTCTCCATCTGTTCATCTGGCTCACGCATAATAGTTTAAACACATTGCTACAAACGGTATTTTGCAGTTTGTAAAATTTTAAAAATCAGCTCATCAAACTCAATACCTTTTTCTCTGGCCGCCATGGGTACCAGGCTATGATCAGTTAAACCTGGTACCGTATTAATTTCTATCAACCACGGGCTACCCTGCTTATCACACATAAAATCAACCCGCCCCCAGCCACTGGCACCAATTCGTTCAAAAGCCTGTAATACCATATTCTGATATTGCTGTTCCAGAGACTTATCAATGCCACAGGGACAATGATAAATGGTGTCGTCACTTAAATATTTGGCCTGGTAATCATAAAAATTCCTGGGGGTTTCAAGGCGAATCAGAGGCATTACGACACCGTCAAGAACCGCCCCTGTAAATTCCTGACCCACAATCCATTTTTCCACCAGAATTTCACTGTCATATAGAGCAGCAGTTTCAAGTGCCTGCCATAAAGACTCAGTATTAGCCGCTTTATTCATACCAATGCTGGAACCTTCATGAGCTGGTTTAACAATAACCGGAAAGCCCAGTTTTTTTGCTACCTGCTGCAGCAATTCCTGTTTGTCAACTTTAATATCACTGGCTTTAATCAGTTCAAACTCCGGGGTCGGAAGATCACTACCCGCCCATAATAATTTGGTACGTAATTTATCCATACCAATGGCAGAAGCGGAAACATTACAGCCGGTATAAGGTATTTCCAGTACCTGCAGTACACCCTGAATAACTCCATCTTCTCCACCCCGGCCATGCAGAGCAATAAAAGCCGTATCAATATCAGCCTCGGTAAGCTGCTGACAGATAGCAGGATGAGTATCCGTCTGTTTAAAATGCACATCCAGAGCAAAAGCATCCACACCCTTGCGTAACAACGCATCAAGCGCTGCCTGTCCACTGCTTAAAGAAACATCGCGCTCAGCAGAATCACCCCCCATTAAGACTGCAACTCGGCCAAATTTATTGTTATCGGCCGCCATTATTTATCACCCATTATATGTATTTCTGTTTCCAGTTTTATCCCATGTTGTTTCAACACACTATCCTGAACAAGTCCGATAAGTG
>JALVAL010000324.1 GCA_027011205.1 Gammaproteobacteria bacterium | reverse complement strand
GTTTCTACAACAACGAAATAACCGGCAAAACTGTTATACAGCCGTTATTGGAATGGACATCAGTGTCCCGGCACTGGTCAGTGCCCGAAAAGCAGTATACAACAAATATAAGGTTCGATATGTGCCAGATAATTATCTTAATAATTATTTTACAGCACGGCAGGATGGTCGTTATCAGGTTAATGAACAGTTAAAAAAAAGAGTCTGTTTTGTACCCTTTAACATTATTGACATGAAAAAAATACTGCTTGAACCAATGGATATAATCTTTTGCCAGAACGTACTTATCTATTTTAATCGTGACCGGCGAAAGCAGATCATTCATCAAATGGTCAAACGTTTAAAAAAAGGTGGTTTTTTAGTGATGGGGGCAGGAGAAGCATTAAATAATCCTCATTCTGAACTGAAAAAAATCGATTTTTCCAATGCCCTGGCATTTGTAAAGAAATAAATCAACGATAATAATTATAGTGATAGATCAAACTATGAGTATATCAGACAACAAAACTGTGGAGCAAAAATGGCGACCGATTTTGAACATGGCGGCCTGAAATGGGTGATTGATGAGATTTATGAAAGTCTCAAGCAGGCACGTGTACATTTGGAATCATTTGTTGAAGATGATGAAGACAGTTCACAACTGCAATTTTGTACCACCTATCTACACCAGGTATCAGGCAGTTTAAATATGCTTGAACTGAGTGGCGCTGCTTTGCTCAGTGAAGAAATGGAGTGCCTGTCTCAGGCTATCTATGACGATAAAGTCATTCGCAGGGAAGACAGTTTTGAAGTATTAATGCGAGCTCTGATCCAGTTGCCTGATTATCTTGAGCGCCTGCAGCGCGGTGCTCGTGACCTGCCTATGGTGTTATTACCGTTATTAAATGATCTGCGTGCTTCAAGAGGAGAGCAGTTACTGACTGAGGGAGCAGTTTTTGCTGCGGACTTAAGTCTGGATAAAATTAAACCAGAGCCCGACAATGGCATTGCTCCTGCGCAGCTGGCAAAAAAGATTCGTCATCATTTTCATCTTGGATTATTAGGCTGGTATCGTGACAGTAATAGTATAGCCAGTCTGAATAAAGCCAGTAAAGTTATTTCGAAACTCAAAGAAAGCGTAAAAACTGCTAATTTTTATCAACTCTTTAGTTTACTGGAGGCCTTCATTGAAGGCTTAATGGATAAGGGAATAGAACCCAGTGCTTCAACAAAGTTATTACTGGGACAGGCTGACCGCTATATCAAGCATTTAATAGATGAGGGTGAAGATACTGATTTATTATCAGATGATGATGCGCAGGAATTATTAAATCTTAACAAGAATCTGCTGTTTTATATTGCTCACAGTAAGAATCCAGATAGTTCAGCGAGTGGTCCACTGGTTCAGGCAATTAAGGATACTTACAATCTGGCGGATATCATCCCCGACGAAAATGAACTTGAAGATGCCCGGGCCAGTATGGGCGGGGCTAATGCAGAATTAATGGAAGCGGTTACCAGCGTAATTTCATCCGATCTGACGATGGTTAAGGAACAGCTGGATGTCTATGTCCGTAATTATAACGACGGTGACTCTCCGCTTGATGATGTTTTTTTGCTTGATAATGAACAGCAACGAGATGATTTGCAGGCCATTATCGGTATGATGTCACAGATTGCTGATACTCTGGCCATGCTGGGACAAAATGCCCCCAGGAATGTGCTGCAGGAAAAAGTAGAACAACTAAAAGCCATTATTAATGGTGATGAGGAATCAGGACCTGATACTTTGGATGAGGTTGCCAGTTCTTTATTATTTGTGGAGTCATCTCTGGCCAAAATGGGACAGGCTGGACTGTTTTATAATTCTGAAGATGAGCCAGGCGATCTGTCTCATATGGAAATCTCAGAGCAGGAAAAACAGCAGCTTTCAAATTCTGTTATTAGTGAGGCCAGAACGGAATTACAGAAAATTAAAGAGGGAATTGTTGCAGTTATCGAGGGCCATGCAGAAGGAGAAGATGAAGAGTTTATTCAGCGGCATATCAATTCTGCCAGTCAGGGATTAATGAATATCTCCGCTGTTCTTGATATGCTGGATAAGAAAAATGGCTGTCAGATTGTCAGAGATTGTGCTGAATATACAGCCAGTCAGTTAGTAGTTGGCAGGGAACTGATCTCAAAAGATGAACAACAGTACCTTGCGGATACAATTACTGCAATTGAATATTATCTTGAAGCAATTTTGGAGCAGCAGCAGGATTTATCGATTATTGAAAGTGTCGCCCGTTCAGGAATGGATAAACTGCATGGACGGGAACCTGAGCAGGCAGAAGAAGAATCTAAACTCAGTCGAACCCTGTTTACCTGGATGGAAGATGTTTCTCTTAGTGAATCCCGGGAAAATCTGTTAAACGTTATTACATCCATAGCTGAGCAGGTGAAATTACTACAACATGATAAAGCTGAAGATATTGCTCACCAGATGAAATCCATGATCAATCTGGTAGGCAATAATCAGACTTCATTAAATGATGACATTTCCAGTACCCTTCGCTGGGCAACTGAAACTTTAAATCGAATCATTCAAACTGCAACTGAGAAAGCAGAAGCCGCTGAGTCTGAAAACCAGAATGATTCTGAATATGAGCATATTGAGGATGAATCCGAACATGAGCCTGAGCTGGAAAATCCTGAACTTGCTGATAAGCTAGAGCAGGAACTGGAGCAAGGCCAGCCTGATACATCTGAGGATGTTCTCACTGCAGAGACATTAATATCAGAAGAACTGACTTTGGCTGATGAAGTCGAAGCAGAACCCAGAATAGATACAGGTGCTTCAATTGATGTAGGTGAAGAACCTGCGGCAAATTATCCTGATATAAAAAAACTGGAAATATCTGAAGATGTTGATCATGAAATTATGGAAATCTTTATCGAAGAAGCTCGGGAAGAAATCTCAAAAATATCCGAATTATTTCCCAAATGGCGTGAAAATCCTGAACAACAGGAGCCTCTGACTGAGATGCGGCGCTCCTTTCATACTCTAAAAGGCAGTGGCCGGCTGGTGGGTGCTTATGAAATGGGTGAATTTGCCTGGGCTTATGAAAATATGCTCAATCGTATTCTGGATAACAGTATTACTGTCAATGACATTTTAAAAGCAACCATTGCTACGGGCATTGAAATGTTACCGGAAATTATAGCGGCTTTTGAAGCACAACGTTTATCCGAAGCTGATTCCTCTCGTCTTGCTGCGTACGCGCATATTTTAAGTAAGGGTGAATCTTTTGATATTGCCCGGTTAGCAGAATTGGATGGTGTGCTTCAGGAAGCAAAAATACAGGAACTGGAAGAAGAGTCGAGGACTATTGACGAAACAGAAACTGAATCTATTACCGAAGAAATGACTGCCAAAACTGAGCAGCTTGAAGAATCGGTGGAAGAAGATGAAGGACTTGATCCGGTATTGCTGGACATTTTTACTAATGAAGCTGCCGGACATATTGAAAATATTGAACAGTATATTGAACTGTGTCACCAGAAAAATGACCATTGCTATCCTGATGAGATTCTAATTCGCAGCCTGCATACTTTACGTGGTAGTGCTCATATGGCGGATATTCATGCTATCGGCAATGTCAGTGAGCTAATGGAAAAGGTCATTAAGCTGATTGTTGAAAAAGGCCAAAAAATTGATGCACCTCTGCTTGCTTTACTGGATGCCAGCTGTCAGTTTTGTGCTTTTTCTCTGGAGTATCTCAAGAACAGTAATAGCCTGCCGGATATCAATACCGAACTGGAAGAGCAGATAGAACAGATGCTTGAACAGGTGAAACACCTGGAGAATCTCAATGATGAAGAGATTGATGAAACTATCAGCATCAGTGAAGAACAACTGGAACGGAATGAGGATCAGGCCCAGGAACAGGAGACAGATGAAGCGGCGCATCATGAATATGATGATGAACTGCTGGTAATCTTCATTGAAGAAGGTGAAGAATTACTTGATTCCAGTGCTCAGTCATTAAATAAATTAAAAGAAAATCCACAGGATCAGGATACTCTGCAGCGTCTGCTAAGAGATATGCATACACTTAAGGGTGGGGCACGAATGGCTGGTGTGATGGCAATTGGTGATCTGAGCTATAGTTTTGAAAGCAAACTGGAACAGTTTACCAATGGTGACATTAACTTTGCATCAGAACACGTAGAATTACTGCAGACAGTACAGGACAACCTGTCTACAATGCTGGAGAGGCTTAAATGCGGGCAATCGGTTGACAACATGCCCGAGCTTATCTCACAACTGGATAATATGAGTGAAATTGCAGAAATCTCTGAGCAGGATTTAATAGCAGGTGATGCCGATATAATAGCTCAGGTTACATCTGAAATTGAGAAAACTGAACATCAAACTGTGGAATCTACCGAACAGCCAGAGGAAATAGAAGCGAGTTCATCAGAATATGACGATGAACTGCTGGATATTTTCCTCGAAGAAGCGCAGGAATTAATGGATTCCAGTGATGCCTCTCTTTCATATTTAAAAACACAAACAGAAGATTCCGAACGTCTAAAAGAATTATTACGTGATCTGCATACCTTAAAGGGCGGTGCCAGAATGGCGGGTATTGATCCCATCAGCGATCTGACCCATAGCCTGGAAACTCAACTGGAACAGATAACCGAACAGAACCAGTCTCTCAGTCCCCAGTTTTTTGAACTATTATATCAGGCTCATGATGCCATCAGCGAAATGCTGGATGATCTAAAGTCCGGCAGACCAGTAAAATCTGCGGTTCAATTGCTGGCACGTGCAGAAGCCTTTTCCCGGGGTGAAATTGAGGCTGAAGAAGCAGAAACGGAACAGCAGCTGGAAGCTGAGTCTGAGCAGAAAACTAAAGAGCCAGAAGAAACAGAGCAGCTTCAGGAACAACAGCCTGATACAACAGACACTATAGTTGCAGAAGAAGAATCGTCTGAGCATCAGGAAGCTGCAGAACTAATTTCGGATACCGCCGCGATAGAACTGGAACAGACCATTATGGGTACTGAGCCGGAAGAAGAACGGCCGGAATCGCTGGCCAGAGAAACAACACCGGATAAGCGTACTAAGACTGAACGGGTACGGGTCAGTGCCGATCTTCTGGATGAGCTGGTTAATTTTGCCGGGGAAGTCAGTATTTATCGTTCGCGCCTGGATCAGGGTAATACTGGATTTCAGACCTCATTAGAAGAAATGAATACTACGATTATTCGTTTACGTGAACAATTGCGACGTTTTGAAATGGAAACAGAAGCTCAGATTCAATCCCGTAGAGATCAGGCTGAGTCAATGGGCTATGAGCGATATGAAGAATTTGACCCTCTGGAATTTGATAGATTTTCAAGTATGCAGCAAATTACCCGGGCAATGGCCGAAACAGTGGCGGATTTAGACAGCATTGAAAATTCCATGGTGAATCTGAATAGCGAGGCAGAAACTCTGCTCATTCAGCAGGGGCGGGTAAATACTGACCTTCAGGAAGGCTTGATGAGAACACGTATGGTGCCTTTTAAAAGTCAGCTGCCACGTTTTCGACGGATTATTCGTCAAACAGCACAGGAATTAAATAAAAAAGTTGAATTTAAGCTTTATGGGGAAGATCAGGAAATTGATCGTCGGGTGCTGGAAAAAATAATGGCACCACTGGAGCATATGTTCAGAAATGCAATTGCTCACGGTATTGAAGCACCAGAACAACGAATTGCTGCAGGTAAGACCGAAACTGGCAACCTGAAACTGATCATTGGTCGTGATGGTTCGGAAATTGAAATCAGAGTTATTGATGATGGTGCCGGTATTAATATTGCGGAAGTTCGTAATAAAGCCATTGAGTATGATTTGATGGTTGAAGGGGCTGGTCTTAGTGATAATGATATTATGCGTTTCATTATCGAGTCGGGTTTCAGTACCGCCACAGAAGTCAGTCAGATTTCAGGTCGTGGTGTTGGTATGGATGTGGTCAACAATGAAATCAAACAACTTAATGGTACTCTTGATATAAAATCTGAACCTGGCAAAGGTTCAGTCTTTGATATCCATATGCCACTGACCATGTCCGTTAGTCGAGCGTTAATGGTACAGGTCGGTGAAGAAATATTTGCAATCCCTCTAGTGGGGATTGAAAATATTATTCGTGAAAGTCATGATGTGCTGGAAAAACTGACAGCTGCTAATAATACCTTTTATCAGTGGCATGATGAACAGTACCAGTTTATGCATCTTGGGACTGCACTTGGGATTAATAAACCGTCCCTGCCGGGTGAAAAAAACAAGTCTCCAATACTGTTGGCACGTTCCGGTGAGCATCGAATTGCGCTATTTGTAGATGCTCTGATGGGGAGTCGGGAAATTGTAGTAAAATCAGTAGGGCCGCAGTTAAGTACAGTGAAAGGAGTAACCGGCGCTACCATTCTAGGTGATGGTAAAATTGCCCTGATTCTGGATCTTGGTATATTGGCACGTGAAGGTGCTGCTATGCAGAACGTTGCTGAGCAGAGTATTGATGTGCCTACCCTGGATGAAAAAGTAACCACAGTTATGGTTGTTGATGACTCTATTACGGTACGTAAAGTGACTCAGCGTTTGCTGCAGCGCCATGATTATGAAGTGATTACCGCCAAAGACGGTGTGGATGCCATTGCCATGCTACATGAGTCCATACCTGATGTTATGCTGCTGGATGTAGAAATGCCCCGAATGGATGGCTTTGAACTGGCAACGCACATGCGTGATGATGAAGTATTCCAGAATATACCTATTATCATGATCACCTCAAGAACTGGAGAAAAACACCGTGATAGAGCTTTAAAAATAGGTGTTAATGAATATATGGGCAAGCCATATCAGGAACATGATCTGATCCGAAATATTAAAAATCTGACTGATTCCTGACTGATTCCTGAGTTCTTTATGAGTATTACTTATGACTGAGCCTTACTTATGACTGAGTATTACTTGTGAATAGTTTAGATGCAGAAGCTTAAAGGTATAAATCTTGTTATTGCTTCAGGTTCAGAGCAGGTACAGAACTGTCTACAGGAAGCGTTTGAACATTATGGTGCCGGGATTTGTCTATGCGGCTATCTGAATCTGGATTTTGTCAAACAACTTGAATTTATAAGTGATAAGGCTGATGTCATTCTGATTGATATGGATGACAGCTATGAAGATAATGAGGCGGCTCTGGATCGATTACTGGAACATATTGATTTACCTATACTGTTTCATGACAATGATTTTGATGACATAAACGATCCGCAACAGGAATGTGGTTTTTCCCTGCCAGCTATCTCTAAACTGGCTTCAAAACTGTCCAGGCTGGTTGATAGGAATGAAAACAGAAAACCTGTACAGGTTTGTGATAATGGTAAAAAAATAGCACAAAGCAAATCTGAGTCTTCTGTTGACAATTTGTCCCAGATGACTCAGGAAATTCTGTTTCAAAATGAAGGATTATCTGTTGCCGTAGAAGAAGAACAACGACGACGACTGGAGAGTGAGCAAACTCTTGAATTAAAGGATATCGCTGAATTTATCGGTGCACATGAAAGCAGTGAGTCTATAGACAGTGCTGAAAATGTCTGGATTCTGGGTGCTTCTATTGGCGGGCCTGAAGCAGTAAAACGTTTTCTGGCCAGAATTCCTGCTGAGCTGCCGGTGGCATTTGTTCTGGCACAGCATCTTGGTGAAGGCTTTGTATCACTACTGGCCACTCAACTGGATCGGATTAGCAGCTTTAAGGTCAAAGAGGCATCTCAGGGGCATGTTTTGCGGCACGGTGAAGTTGTTATTGTACCTATTGAGAATTGCATTACAGTTAATAATAAAGGGATGATAGAAATTCTTGATGAGAAGTGGAAAGGGCATTATAAACCCTCTATAGACCGTGTTATTAAAGATGTGACTCATCGTTATCAGGAACGTGCCGGGGTGATAATATTCAGCGGAATGGGAGAGGATGGTGTTCTGGCTAGTCAGAAATTTGCAGAGCAATATCAGGGGAATATCTGGGCACAAAATCCGGAAACCTGTGTGGTCAGCAGTATGCCTGATTCGGTACGTAAGGCGGATCTGGTCAGTTACACCGGTTCACCCGAAGCGCTGGCATTAAAAATTGCCATGCATTATATGGGTAAAGACTCCTATATTAATTAACCTTGAGTTTGTTAAATTAAACTATCCTTTTAACACAAAGGGATAATACGGGATTATTAAATAATATGAATCAGAA
>JALVAL010000323.1 GCA_027011205.1 Gammaproteobacteria bacterium | reverse complement strand
GACTGGTATTGTAAATGAGAATAACTTGAAAAATTTATCAGTAAGTCTAATGGATGATTGCAAACTATTTTCAAATTTAGATTTCAGGCAGATTTATAAAAAAATTCAATAATTAGATTACAACTACCATCGGTACTATGACCCGAGTTTGGGGAGATACATCACCAGTGACCCTATTGGATTAGAAGGTGGGCTTAATACTTATGGTTACGCTTATCAAAATCCCCTTTATTGGATTGACCCATTTGGCTTGAGTAGCGAAAGTTATTGGGGTGGTTTAGGCTCTGATGCTATTCCTCGTAATTCTTGTGGTAATCCTGATCTTACTATTGACTTTGACCTTAGACCGCCACCACCATCTACTGATCCTGATAAAATTCTAAAGGATCTCATCGATATTTGGGCTGGTGGAGGCATTACCAAAAGATTGCTTGGAAACCCATTTAAAGGAAAAACACCAAGTCAAATTGATGATATGTTTAAAAAGAAGGGGTTTATACAAAAAGGACCGGATCCAGTTTCTGGTAAAGGAAGTTATATTAACCCTAAAACTGGAAGAAAATATTATATAGACAAAGGTGGTAAATATAAAAAAGGTACTGAACTCCCACATGTGGATGTTCATCGTCCACCTAACTCTTCTTTACCAAAGAAAAAACTTCCTTTAGGTGATAGATTAATTCAATAAAGAGTAAAAAAATGTTGACTTTTGAATGGGATAAAAACTCAGAACAACTTGAAATACATGCTGATAATACTGGATTGAGAAATTTGGTTGAACAGCTTAATAAGTTAATTGCTGCTGAAGCTAATGAACATGAGCATTTGATGACAGATGACTGGGGTGGTAATGAATTATCAAACGATAAACAGAATGATAAAGCTGAATTAATTAACCATGTAAAGATTTTTAAATGGAAATAGATTAATTCGCGTCAAAATAAAAAGGGTCAGATCAGTTGAAAACTATTTAAATCAAAAGGGTCACCCATTAGGACTATCTTGTCAAGCAAAAAAATATCTTTATCCCCTTAAATTTCAGGGGGTAGTTAATAACAGAACGCCTGCTTCCCAGTTGATAAATACACACCTGTTTTTTCAATATTTTGTAAATCAAAAGGGTCACCCATTAGGACTATCTTGTCAAGCAAAAAAATATCTTTATCCCCTTAAATTTTTGGGGGTAGTTAATAACAGAACGCCTGCTTTCCAGTTGATAAATACACACCTGTTTTTTCAATATTTTGTGTCGGATTGCTGGCATCTTTTTCATACCGATCCGCACCAGTCACCCATCGGGATCAAGACAATACAAGGTGTCACCGGTGTATTGTCCCTGGCTTTCGCCCCAGAAAATTATCAGTGCCAAACTGTATCCAAATTTTAAAATAACAGAATATGTGGTTCAACAATGGTGATTGCGACCAGCCCCATGCTGGCTTACAGTTTAGGCGTATCAGTATACCTTCAAATTTGTGTTCTGTTTATGAATCGTACTAACGGACTTCCAATCAGATTCATGGTTTTTGACCAACCCTTTGCATGGTTTATCCGTTAGTGCTGCTTAACCCGGAAATAATCGTTGGTTATCAAAATCCTCATTATTTTTTAAAACATAGTAACAGGCTCTGGCCAGTTTATGCGCTAAGGCTTTGAGTGCCACGACCCGTTTGGTCTTTGCTATTTTTCTCTGGTAAAACTGTCTGGCCTTTTCATTAAAACGAATGGCATAATTTGCTGCTTCCATATAAGCCCAGGCCAGATATTTATTGCCATTTTTTCGGTTGCCCTGACCTTTTTGTTTGCCATTGCTGAACCGTTTGCTATTCACACAACGGCAACAGGATGAATAATTGCCGACTTTATTAAATCGCTTGATATCACCTGTTTCAAGCATAATCCTAAAAAAATCAGTTAACCCTGCCAGAAACTAAAAATCAGCATAAACCACCTAAAATTCTGACTCATTTTGCTCTATGAAGGAGCTGGCAGTCCAACATAATTATCAGAACCCAGATTAACCTTAAATTTCTCCATTGCCTTTGACAAAATAAGCCTCCAACACTCATTGTAATTTAACTGCGTCGCAGTTATTTTAAGCTCATTAAAAAAACCGATAAGTCGAAATCAAAGGGTCAGATTCAATGAAGTCTGGGCAATACAGCACAATCGGCTTACAGCAGCTCAAAGCTGGTCAATAGCATGCGCCTGTCCTCACTAGCCAGTAAAATCACTCAGGCTAAAAATACGGCACGTTTTACTATGAACGATAAAGAGTTAAAACGCTATAATACTCTTAAATACAGAGAACAGAGCTTTAAAAACCTGGGTC
>JALVAL010000322.1 GCA_027011205.1 Gammaproteobacteria bacterium | reverse complement strand
AAGCAATCCACTCCAGGTCTGTGGGATAAAGATGACTATGTTTCCAGTGATTTACTCACTATCAGCCAGTTACTTAATAAAAATTCTGCTCAGACCAGTGAATTAGGCTGGATAATAGATACCAGTGAAAATGAAAAAGCACAATTAGGTCGTTCATATTATGCGGCGATTAAAGAAACGGCCAAATGCTTTTAAATGCTTGAATTCTTTTCTGTATTCTGCTATTCATATAAGCTGTAAATGTTCTTTATGAGGTGTTAAATTTATAATGAAATATATATTCAGACATACTGCAATTATTGATCACGAAGTAGATGCCAGTGATATTAATGAAGCAAAAAAAAAGTTTTATTCTGAGGTAGCTGAAAGTGAAGAGTTTTTTACTACAGCAGCAAAAGTAGTAACCGATGAACGAATTAAAATTTTAAATGATAAGGGGCATCATATTGATACCTTTAATATTTATGATGATGACTGATAAATACTAATTATTAATGGCTTTTAAGATCACAAACTTATTGTTTGTGGCCACCAGAAACTGGTTTCCAAACAGTTTTTTTAATTTCAGGTGATAAGCAAGATGCCTGTTACCAACTATCCATAATTCTCCCCGGTCTTTTAATACTCTTTTTGACTGCTTGAACATTTCCCATGCAACAGCATCACCCACCGTATGATTCTGATGAAACGGCGGATTACAGATAATTAAATCCGCCTGTTCTGATTCAAACTGTTGCAGACTATTGGCACAGATAAATTCAAAGCGTGACAATTTATCAACATTATCTGCCAGGGTCATTCTCGCGGACTCAACCGCCATATAGGACTCATCCACTGCAGTGATTTGGGCATCAGGAAAATACTGAGCCGCTTTAAGGCTGAGTATTCCGTTACCGCAGCCCAGATCAATAATACTTTGTGCTGCTATTTCAGACGGTTCTGGAAAGTGCTGCAGAAAAAAACGGGCACCAATATCCAGACGATTACGGGAAAACACGTTGCTTAAGCCGAAGATCCGGCTGCCGTCATCAAGTAAAAATTCACTGATATCCGGTCTTATGTCACTGTTTATTGCTGCTGTTGCTGGTACTGAGGGTACAAGGTGAATTAAGCGGGCTTTTTTCCATGCCAGAGAAACCTGCACAGAACTAAAATAATTATCGAGTATTTCAATTACAGAATGATGCAGGTTTTTAGCCATAATTGCTCCGATAATTTTTGTGTTTTCATGAATATACGGCAGCAGATTGCGCATCTGATATTGCAGAAAAGCTAATGATTTGGGAATTTTAAACAGCACCAGATCGTAACTTTTGTTTAGAGTTTCAGTACTATTCAGGAAATTGACCTGCTTAATAAATTGCGGACAGCTGGATTGTATATTATTTACAGCGGCTTGCTGACTGACATAAGAATCACTGAGACTATCACAGGAAAAACGAGCCAGAGAGACTGTCAGGGCACCAAAATCATCGTTTAATATTAATATACCTGCTTTGTGCAGAGCTTCTGAATCCATTTGCTCGAACAGTTCTTTTAACAGATAACTGTCTGCCGAATTCCAGGCCTGCAGATTTTTGTCGGTATCTGGAATACGCTTTAACTGAAACTGTCCAAAAGAATTTTGGTACTGAGCCATTAATCTATATCCTTTTTACCTTTAACACCCAGCTCCTGTATCATTTTAACCCGACTTATAAGATTGCCATTACCACTGATTAAACGATTATGTGCGGTATTGTAACTGCTTTTAGCCTTATCCAGATAAGTCCCGATATTTTCCAGCTCCTCAACAAATAAAGAAAATTTATCCAGCATATCTCCAGCTTTACGGGCAATTTCTTCGGCATTAGACTGCTGTTTGTCATAACGCCAGAAATTCTCAATAGTACGTACCGTAGCCAGTAATGTGGTAGCACTGACCAGAATAATTTTTTTCTTAAAGGCATCAAAAATTATTTCCGGTTCTTTATTTATTGCCAGCATCAGGGCCTGTTCTATTGGCACAAACAGCAGTACAAAATCCAGGGAATGTAAACCTTCCAGTGAGGCATAATCTTTATCCGATAATATTTTTATATGATTCTTAATAGATTGAACATGTCGTTTCAGTGCTTCTTCTCTGTGAACATCTTCTATAGCACCGGCATATTGAGTATAGGATTTCAGGGACACTTTAGAGTCAATAATAACCGATTTATTATCCGGTAGTTCAATAACCACATCAGGTCGAAAAAGTTTATTATCTTCAGCTCGAAAACCAGGCTGAATCCGGTATTCAATACCTTCTCTCAGACCACTGTTTTCCAGCAGATTTTCCAGTATCATTTCACCCCAGTTACCCTGAAATTTAACGTCTCCCTGTAATGCCCGGGTCAGATTTTCAGTATCTTCGCTGACTCTATGATTTAAATGAGACAGTTGTCTAACCTGCTCAGACAAACTAACCCGATCCCTTGATTCCAGTTCATGAATTTCTTCCACCTTGCGTTTAAAATCAGAAAACTGTTCTTTAAAAGGACTTAACAATTGTGTTATTTCCTGCTGATTGGCCTGTTTCAGAGATTGTGTATTCTGGCTGAAAATCTTGTTGCCCAAATGTTCAAACTGTTCTGTTAACTGCCCCCGTGATCGTTCAAGGTTATCAATAATTAACTGACTGGCTTTTAAATGTTCTTCTGCTTTAATACGGGTTTCTGAAAGTTCCTGCTGACATTGCTGATATTGAAGCTGTAGTTCCTGTTGTTTCTGTGCGGATTTTTCCAACTCATCTTTATAGTCATTGATCTGTGCCGCACGGGTAGCATAGATGGCCTTAAGCTCATTGAGTTTGGCCAGTTCATCAATTTTTTTAAATAACAGCTGTTCTTTATCACTTAGTTGTTCACGCAATAAATCCAGTTCATTTTCAAGGTTTTCAATATCCAGTTTTAATAACTGCTGTTGTGCATCATGCTGTAGTTGCAGACTGGCGGTATATTGCGCCAGAGCCTGTATGCCTTTCTGTCGGAAGTACAGCCATAAAAACAGCAGAGCAGTAATGAAACCAGCCATGAAACCCAGGGTAACTATAATAAGATTCTGATCAATTTGCATGATTAATAAATTACTGATTAGTTTGAAACAATTAAAACACCATCCAATAGAAAACACATGAGATTTACATTTCAAACACCTGATTTAACATAAAAATCACTTGTTATAGTTACATAATATAGACGCAATCACATCCATTGTCAGCACAAAATACTTATGGAAATAATAATAAGTCCATTAACCTGAAAAATCAGTTGACCTCATTACGAAACAGACTCAGGGGCAGCTTTTTATTTAGCTGATGGCTCCTAAAAGGGTTTTACGGATTGTTCTGGCTTTATTCGTATCCCAGGAGCACTTCCTTTGGGCGCACTCACCCTGCGAGTGAAGTCAAAATGTTCTGGATAATCCTTAAGGTTCAGTGCATAAGGTTGTTGCGGTAGAGGGCAACTGATTTTTGTGGTGAAACATGGATCGACTGTCCATTAAAGAATATTTTATTGTCGGGTGATAATTTTCCAAGGGCAAGACTACCCTGGATAAAATGTCCTTCCAGCTCAGCCTGTTTTAGAGACAGCTGCTCTGCATAAAGAGCGGAAGAAAAACAAAACAGGGTAACACACTCGCTTAGAAATAGTGTTTTACCCTGCCGATTATTAAACCATAAGCCCATTAAGTAACAAACTTGCCTTCACGTAATCTTTGAGCTTCCATGATCTCAATTTCATGAGCACCGGAATATACAATTTTGCTGTTTGGAACAAAGTCCAGCTCTTTATCATAACGTTTATACGGTACACTGTTTAAGATGGTTTTCATGGCATTTAAACGTGCCTGATATTTATCATTGGAACGTATTATTGTCCAGGGCGCAGATGAGGTATGAGTCTTTTTCAGCATTTCATATTTCACATTGGTAAAATCATCCCAGCGTTCCTGAGCCTGCACATCCACTTCAGATAATTTCCATTGTCTTAAAGGATCAGTTTTACGACGCTTAAAACGCCGAGCCTGCTCTGCTCTGGTAACACTAAAATACAGTTTAACTAAAATGGTACCCTGACGAACCAGATCTTTTTCAAAACCAATGACACCTTTCATAAAGGTTTTATATTCCTGTTCTGTACAAAATCCAAATACAGGTTCTACCATTGCCCGGTTATACCAGCTTCTGTCAAACAGCACCACCTCCCCTCCAGCAGGTAAATGACGAACATATTTCTGGAAAAACCACTGTGTTTTCTGTTCTTCAGTTGGCTTACCTAAGGCAACAACCCGGTAATGCTTCTCATTCATATATCGAGTCACACGTCTTATAGTTCCACCCTTACCGGAAGCATCACGACCTTCAAAAAGGATCACCATTCGTTTGCCAGTATCTTCAAGATAGTTCTGCATCTGAATAATTTCTGCCTGATAAGGCTTTAATGACTGTTCCAGTTTGTATTTTCTGACCGCTTTTGAATTGCCTTTGCGAAGGAACTTATTATCCGCTGCAAGACGTTCATTTTCCTTAATGAGTTCGTCTAATGCGTTATCTGTTTCAACCATAAAATATCCCCTTAAATTTTTGTATTTTGTATACTAACACATTGTCAATGTTACGACATTGACCTGTATTATATATTTTATATATTTGGATAGTTTTTGTGTTTATTGAAATGGATAATAGTAATCAGGAGGTTTTTCGTCGTTCAACACGCTCGCGACGATCCGCCTGCTGAAGTTTAAGCATCAGTTCCAGACGATTTTTAACACCCAGTTTCTTAAAAATAGTCGTTAAATGTGCCTTAACTGTTCGTTCAGTAATATTCAGTTCATCGGCGATGAGTTTATTTTGCAGACCAGTAAGAACCTTCTGGGCTATCTGCTGCTCCCGTTCAGAAAGCAGTGTAAAAACAGGAGGTTCAGCAGGCCGGAAATCTTCCAGATCATCGCTGCGTCGTTGGATAGGCTGGTTCAAGCCCAGAAGATACTCTATCATGGAAGAACCTATCCAGACTTCTCCCTGTTGAATAACTGTTAGAGCAGTTTCCAGTTTATGTGAATCAATATAGGTATTGGCATAACCACGCACATTAAGCGACAGCAGCCGAACCCCCTGCTTTTGATCAGGAGTATTGGTTAACACCAGAGTGTTGAGGATACCTTTTAAACGCTGTTGCAGGGCAATAAAACCTGCCTCAGCATTTTTACCGGCGGCCAGATGAAAGATCAGCATCACCGGTTCTGATGTTTCCAGAGTCAGTGCCAGTTCAGATAAATCGGTCAGATAAATAACTCGATCCTGATTTTCAGAAAAGAGAAATTTAAAATGATTTAATACGTTTTCATCAGCAGAATATACGATTAAGTTCATGATAGTTTAAATTCTGCCTCGCATTGCACCTGTTTCTAAATATCTGCTATTTAACAGCAGTCGTTTCTGAAACAACGTTCAGTTTCAGTTCCCTTAATAAAATTCCCATAGAGTCTATAACCCGGTACCTGGCCAGAATATTTTCATATTTATTTTTGATGTTTTCTGAATGTGCTGAAAAAATTTCATTTTCGGTATTCAGCAAATCAAGTAAAGTACGCTCCCCTATGCGGAATTGCTGTTCATAAGCATTTCTGGTTTTAATAGTAGCTTGCACGTATTTTTGCAGAAACCTGGCCCGTTTTTCTGATGATTGATAGGCATTCCAGGCAATTTTCACCACTTTAGCTACTTTTCTACGTGTCACATCTTTACGCTGCATCGCTTCTTGAATAAGATAGGCATCACGAGTAATACGAGCCTGATGTTCCCCACCCTGATAGAGGTTATAACGAACATTTAATAGAGCATAATGACCATTATCGTGACCACGGACACCATTCTGGTTATCTGCCCATTCACTGCCCAGCTGCAGTTCAAGATCCGGATAATAATTGCTTTTAGAGGTTTTCTGCTGCATCCTTACGGCCTTAATATCAGCCTCGGCAGCACGAATAGCTGGATGATTTCTAACTGCCTTTTCCAGCGTTTCTTCATAACTGGCCGGGAAATTCAAATTAAAACTTGCATCTTCCAGAGCAGTTTCAGGCATTGAACCCACGACTCTTTCATATTCTGTTAAAGCATCCTCAAGGTTATTCTGCTCTGCTTCAAGGTTAGCATAGGCCAGATTAAGACGACCGACAATCTGACTTAAAGAACCCTGATTATCAGCGCCCATTTTAGAGCGTAATTCTACCTGATCATGTATTTTCTCATGAATTTTCACATTATCCTGAGCATACTGAACCAGTTTCTGGGCGCGTAGAACATTGATATAAGCTGTTACGGTATCAATGGTTACTTCCTGAGACAAATTAATAAGCTGAAACTCGGCAGATTCAGAACGAAATTCATTGCGTGCTGTTTCACTGGAAGTTTGAAAACCATCAAATAGCATCTGGCGTAATACCAGGGTAGCTTCCTGACGATTCATACTCCTGGAGTGGCCAGATCCTGTCAGCCGGGTGGAATTGTTATCTGATGTTTCTGCACCATAACTGGCATTTAAATCAATTCTGGGCAAATAGCCAGCCTGCGCCTGGCGAACATCATAATCTCTGGATAATTTCTGGTTTAACTGCTCCAGCACCGATGGATTGGTAGTCACAGCCTGTTCTATCGCTTCTTTAAGATTAACAGCAAAAACACTCTGAGTTATTGAAAAGAGCATGCCTGTTAAAAAAAATGCTTTAAATATAAAGACTTTGGAAAACATTGTTTATACTTACCTTATGGATAATAAAGGATATATCATATTAAAACTAGACATAAGTCTAAGTTTTATGAGTTTAACATCTATTTGTTTATTTTCAACACAATTAGTTGAATCAGGCTTTATCAAAAGGCCTATCTCAGAAACTTCACACAAAACCATATCATAGCTGATATTAACGCTCGCTGAGTGCTTTTTGTCTGGTTTTTAATATAGGTTTTAATAAATAGTCCATCACCGTTTTTTTGCCTGTTAATATATCCACCTGTGCCACCATGCCTGGGATAATAGGTAATGAATCATCTGATCTGCCCAGATGATTTTTGTCGGTTTTAACTTTCACCAGATAAAAACTTTCATTATTTTCATCGGTAATAGAATCTGCACTGATATGAATTACTTTTGCTTCCAGACCGCCGTAAATAGCAAAATCATATGCCGTAAACTTAACCATAGCTTTCTGTCCAGGATAAAGATAGGCAATATCAGAAGGTTTCACCTTTGCTTCAATAACCAGAGCATCATCAGAGGGCACAATTTCAACCAGATCCATTCCCGGCTGAACCACCCCATTAATAGTATTAACCAGTAATTGTTTTATCGTACCATTGACCGGCGAACGAACACTGGTACGACTAACTTTGTCTTTCAGACTGTCAATGGACTCAAGAATTCTTGGAATCTCGGCAGACACTTCATTTAACTCTTCCCTTGCTTCACTTTTAGAACGTAATTTAAGTTCCCGTATCTTGTTTTCAGACTCTAAAATGCTGGACCTTAAACGCGGAATAGATAATTTAACGGCATCCCGTTCGCCCAGTAATTCGTTTACCTGACGTTCTCTTTTAATCACATCCACTTCAGAAACAGCGCCTGCTTTAAACAACGGCTTGATAATTCTAAGCTCTTTAAGAGCCAGTTGATAACTGCGCCTCATCTGTCCCATTTTTGACTGAGCTTCTTTAACGGCCTGTTTATTCTGTTCAACCTTATTTTTTAAAATCTCTATGTTATTAGCTAAACGCTTTTTATTAGTCTCGAACAATGCCAGTTCATTTTTTGCCAGTTTTGATCCTTCCTGCAGAACCAGAGACGGCATGGTAAACTTATCCAGCCCCTCTGATTCAGCTGCCAGCCTTGCGGCTTTAGCCATTAATTCCAGATAACGAAAACGGCTTTCCATAAAAGACGACTCGAAATTGGTATCATCAATTTTTAATAATACCTGACCTTTTTTTACAACATCCCCTTCCTTAATTAATATCTCTGATACTATTCCCCCTTCCAGATTCTGAATAATCTGAATCTGGTGAGAAGGTATTACTTTGCCTGCACCACGGGTGATTTCATCCAGAGGCGCATGGTCTGCCCAATAAATTAAAATGACAATCATTATCATAATTAAATAAAGCAGCAATCTGGAACGTTTAGGTGTCTGCTCCAGCATCGCTGCACTGGTGCTGCGTATAAAGTCCAGATCCATTGCATCCAGATTTTTTTTTACTGCTTCTGC
>JALVAL010000321.1 GCA_027011205.1 Gammaproteobacteria bacterium | reverse complement strand
GTACTGGCAATAACCACAATAAAACTGATTAACCGTAAATAAGGTGCATAAATCAATACGTAGGTGTTTAAAATCCAGGCACACAAAGCGGTAACAACCATGACAAAAGTAGTTGCCATTCCCAGTCTAAATGAAGTTTCCAGCTGTCCGGACACCCCCAGAAAAGGGCATAAACCCAAAAAATAAGCCAGCACAAAATTATTAACCAGCAAGGTACTGATAAAAATCCATATTAAGTTATCCATTATTACTGGCCTCTTCAGCACTTAACTGTTCCAGCTCGGCAACTTTAACAATAAATTGCTTTCTGCGTTCAGTTACCCAGTTAAAAAATAACAATAACAGACCCAATGTTAAAAAACCGCCAGGAGGAAGAACCATAATAACCCAGGGTTCATAATTTGCACCAAATAAATCAAATCCAAAAATTGAACCGCTGCCTAAAATTTCCCGTACTGCACCCAAAGCAAGTAAAGCAATCATAAAACCACTGGCCATACCCACTGCATCCATAACTGCAAATTTTACGGTATTTTTTGAAGCGAATGCTTCCTGGCGACCCAGAATCATACAATTTACAACAATCAATGGAATAAATGCACCCAGTTGTTTATGAATTGCGGGTAATGTTGCCAGCAAACTATAATCAACTACCGTAACAAAGGTGGCAATAATGACAATATAAAGAGAGATACGAACCTGTTTGGGGATCCACTGTTTAAAGGCAGAAACCAGAAAACTGGAACCCACCAGTACAAAAAAAGTGGCAATTCCCATAACAACCGCATTAATGGCCGAATTAGTGACCGCCAGCATGGGGCACATACCCAATACCTGGACAAATACCGGGTTGTCCCGCCATAGACCTTTTAACATTTCGTCATATGCAGTGCTATCATTAGACATAAGTTTATTCCTGCCTTAAAGTATTTTGAACAGTCCTGGTATTTTCCTGTTCTTTGCTGTGCTCTTCGCTTTGATTTCTCTTACCCGATTGCAAAACTGGATCATGTCCCATAGTTTCACGAGAGGTAGAAATTTTCGGTTTCCAGGTTGCAAAAGCCTGATTCATTATTCTTACCACTGCCTTGGATGAAATCGTTGCTCCGGTAATAGCATCAATTTCATAATCCTTTGTTTTTTTACCTTTTTTTACTGCTTTTATTGGATGCTTCATTAAATGATTTTTAAATTCATTAACAAAATGCTTATCTTTATAAATCTTATCTCCTAAGCCTGGTGTTTCCCGACTATCCAGCACCTTCATACTAGTCATAATTTGCTTTGATGGCAAATAACCGTATAGCAGCTGAATGGTATCCTGAAAACCCGGCCCTTTGCCCTGTATGGCATAGCCAATAAATTTTCCCTGTTGGTCATAGCCCGCAAACAGCATATTATCATCCATACCATCTGCCTGAATGACGGCCAGTTTATTATCAATAAAGAGCAATTTCTGCATACGTTCAACACCGGGTAATACCTCAAACACGGCTTCACGCAGTTCACGTGCCTTGTTTTCCTTAATGGTATCAAAGGTCAACAGATAGATTGCAATAATAATAAATCCGGATATAAAACCAGCTACGGCCATGGAAACTATCAGCTTACGACTGCCTGGTTCCTGATTGACCAAGGGATTTTTATTTGATGATGTATTCATAATTTTAATGCTTTCGACCAAATATTGCAGGTTGTGTATAACGATCGATAAGTGGGGTTGCGGCATTCATTAACAGTACCGCATATAGCACACCTTCCGGTAAACCACCGTAGAGGCGTATTAAAACCACCAGAAAACCAACTCCAGCACCAAAAATCCAGCAGCCTCTGGGAGTTAAAGGGGATGTTACCGGATCTGTGGCCATAAAAAAGGCCCCCAGGAGTAAACCACCGGAAAACAGTGTCGTCAGTGGCGAAGACACAGGCTGATCAGCAGTCAGAAACACTATTAAGGAAAACAGACCGGCAGTAACAAAAATAGCCACGGGAATTCGCCAGTCTATACTTCTTCTAAGCAGTAAATACATACCTCCCAGCAACAGCAGCAAACCGCTGGTTTCACCAATCGAGCCGGCGGTATTACCAGTAAACAAGGACCATAAAGCCGTTGCCTGATGTTGAAATTTCATTAAACCCAGAGGGGTTGCTGAACTGACCGCATCCACCCCGCCCTGCATAAAGGGAATGGCAAATACCGAAGAATGCACCTGAAAAAAATCTCCAGGCCCACCAGCGGCTCCCCAGGTAGTCATGGCAATAGGAAAGGTTCCCAGTAAAAAAGCACGTCCCAGTAAAGCCGGGTTAAATAAATTACTACCAAGCCCGCCCCAGATCACCTTACCC
>JALVAL010000320.1 GCA_027011205.1 Gammaproteobacteria bacterium | reverse complement strand
CAATGGTTCATCTTAGCGAGAACTGCTGTTATCTAACGAAAAATGTGTCTGAATCAAGGGCAATTGATAAAAATCATTCTTGATTAAGTAATGAAGACGATCATGAATTCAGTATTGAACAATGCTATTATCTCACACACATCCATATAGTTACGCAAAAATCAGGGAGAACAACATAATGAGCAATAAAAATAGTTGCATTACCATTTTCAAGACCCATCAGGAAGCTGAGCAAGCCATTAGGGCATTAGAACGCTCCGGTTTTGATATGAAAAAACTCTCTATTGTTGGTAAAGGCTATGAGCGGGAAGAAAATGTTATCGGTTATTACAACGGCATTAACAGGGTAAAATTCTGGGGTAAACGGGGTGCCTTCTGGGGTGGCCTCTGGGGATTGTTGTTTAATCCAGCTTTTATGTGCGTTCCCGGTACTGGTTCACTAAGCGCAGGCGGATTTCTGTTTATCACACTAGCCAGTGGTTTGAGTACGGCAATATTTACCGGTGGCCTTACTGCCCTTGGTGCCGGTCTTTACAGTATTGGCGTTCCCAGAAATAGCATTATTAATTATGAAACGGCTGTCAAAATGGAAAAATACCTTTTGATAGTTCATGGCACTCATGATGAAACAGAACGCGCCAGCGATATTTTGAATACGGGCAAAGAAGTTGAAGTTGCTGTCTATACAACTGAATAACATTCTATCTGCCAGTTGTATGTCAGGTTCTATTTATGGATAAGCATGTTGTAATACTAGCAGCCGTTTAACACCAGATTAGCATGGCGTATAAAAGGCTGAAACAATACCAGCATGCCAAGTCCGCGTATCTACCAACTACCGCACTGATGTAACCTGACACAAACTGGACTTATACGCAGGAAAGCCACTGATAGGATCAAGTTGTTGGTCATCGGTTAATTCATTAATATTGGCATTGCCCCAACCATGATAAGCATGTACCACACCTGATAGCATGGTATCCGTTACTTCTGCCACCATTTCTACTGTGCCCCTGGGAGAGGATATGGCAACGGTTTGAGCATTTTTTATTCCCCGACTTTCGGCATCTTTGGGGTGTATTTGAATACGTGGGGTGGGGTCTAAATTACGTAACCGTTTAAACTTACGTTGTTGAGAATGGACATAAGCAATAGAACGGCCACCGGTAGTTAAAACAAGGGGATATTTTTTGGCAATATCTGGTCTACTGACCGGGCTTTCAGCCGGTTCGCAATAAACAGGTAATCCGTCATAACCCGCATTACGTAATTCATCGGAATCAAATTCAATTTTGCCACTAAAGGTTGGAAATCCTTTTTTTTCATATATTTTATCGGTCTGACCATTCAGAGTTTCATCCATCACCACTGAGCCAAATAAATCAACACCTTCTGATTTGTTTTGTAAGTCCTTCCAAAGTTCCGGGTTTAAGATTTCCGCTTGTTCTTGAATACTAGCCTGGAGATCTCCATGCCAAAATTTTTCTGGCATGCCTAAATGACAACCTAAATCCAGGATAATTTGTGCATCGGATCTGGCTTCGCCTTCTGGTGCTGTAATGGGTTTTCGGTATTGTACCGAGCCTCGATAGTGACAGCGGGTTGCGGTAATCAGAGCTTCTCGCTCAAGTGAAGTGGCAGCAGGAAAAACGATGTCAGCCATTTGTGTTGCTGGATTATGAAAAAAATCCACACAGGCAAAAAAATCGAGTTTTTTTAACGCGTCGCTTAAATCGTTGGTATTAGGCCACATAATGGGGTTAATACCTAACGCAAACATAGCTCGAATCTGGGTTGATTCCTGCCCTTCAATTGCACGCTTAAGCAGCATGGGCTGTGCTTCTGGAACATGTTTAAGCCAAACTGGAAATTTATCATGACCAATTCGGGGGGGTAATTGATCGATGGTCTCTTTATAAAGGTCAATGGATTTAGGCCTGGCATTACTAAAGAAAAAGCGATTTCCTCCAGGAATATCAATATTACCCGTGGTGGCGGCCAGTAATATCATTGCTCGGTGATTTTGAAAGCCGTTAGTATGATGAGTGGTAGAACAGGCTGACATGACTATCTGCGCTGGGCCTGAAGTGCCATACCATTTAGCAGCCTGGTAAATATCTTCGGCGGGCACCTGGCAAATTTCGGCGACACGCTGTGGTGTAAATGCTTTAATGTATTGTTTAAATGCTTCGACACCATGACACCAATGCTCAAGAAAGCTGTGATCAACCCAGTTGTTTTCAAACAGCAGATGATGAATACCTAATGCCAAAGCGCCATCTGTACCTGGACGAATGGGCAGATATAAATCTGCCCGTTCAGCTGTTTCAGTGCGTCTAGGGTCAACAACAATCATTTTAAGCCCTTCTTTAGGCTCAATAATGGGGTGTTTATCAAAAGGTACGACAGAATGAACGGGATTGGTTGACCAAATCAATCGACATCGGGTTTCTGGAGAGGCCATTAAGCTGGCATGTTTAAAGTGATAACCGTAAGTCAGTTCCTCACAAACCTGAGCTGAGGTAAAGCAACAACCTGATTCCGTCATATAATTTGGCGAACCAAAAAGATGGGTGAGTCGTTGCAGATATGAGCGCGCTTCTTTGGTATAACCACTGAAAAAAGCCACGCTTTCTGCACCATATTTTTGCTTGATCTCATTCAATGCGTCAGCGGTTACTGTTAATGCTTTATCCCAGGAAATACGTTGATAACGTGTGCCATTGGCCGTTTTTACTTTTTGTAATGGATACAGCAAACGTTCGGGATGATTCTGCATTTCCAGTTGTATTTGACTGCGCGGACAATCAGGCCCTGATAATTTTTTAACTTGATTATTACTATCGTAATGCACATCAAAGGTACAGTTCAGTTCGCATTGATAACAGGTGGTTTTAGAGGGGGTCGACTTAGTTAATAACATAATGGTTCTTTTTAGTATGATACTTATTTTGGTAGAAATAGCATTGCTAATTATGCTCTCAGTCGGAGCTTTTTCCTGAAGCTATTTTTCTGCCAGCCGCTTTTTATCACCTCGTTTACAATGCCCAAGAACAGGACGCATCGCCACAGCGATACCGGCCAGCAAACCAATCTGAGGGAAAATGAAAGACTGTATCAAACCAAGATTAAAGAACAAAATAGATCCACCAACAGATACCACACAGGGGGTAACTACAGTGGCGACGACCTTTTTCATATGGCCATTAAATTGTTGACCCATGCCAAACAGGTAAGGCAGCTGGTTAAGTGTTTTGCCCATTAAAACAATTTGCGCTGCATCTGTGGCAACAGTGGACGCACCACGGATAGATATGGAAACATCGGCTTCCTGTAACGCAATAGAATCATTAATACCATCGCCGACATAGCAAACGGATTTGCCTTCTGCCTGAAGCTGTTTAATGAGTTCTGCTTTTTGTTCTGGCAGAACTTCGGCAAAATAGTGATTAATACCAAGCTCATCAGCCAGTTGACGAGTAGGTGCATCATGATCACCAGAAATAATGTAGGTAGACTCGATACCACATTCATGAGTTAACTCATGGATTAACTCTTTTGTACCAGGACGGATAGCAGCCGCCAGTTCGATGGTACCTACGGCACTATCATCGATGGCAACCGCAATCATCGGAGAACCCTGTTCCTGACAGTATGTTTGGGCGGTACGGATATCATCAGAAATATGGATATCTTCCTGCTCCAGAAAACGCACACTGCCGACACGCACAATATGTCCTTCAATGCCAACAGTAAGACCATAACCCAGCTTGTAGGCGGCTTCTTCTATCTCGGGTAATTCCAGGTGTTGTTCTGTTGCCTGCTGAATAATGGCCTGGGCAATGGGGTGACTTTGTTTGCTTTCGGCGGCGGCAGCATAACGAAGCACTTCCTGTTCGGAGTACTCACCACACAAATGAATTTTCTCTACCCGAGGTTGAGCTTCCGTTAAGGTACCTGTCTTGTCAAAAACAACCGTATCAACTTTTTCCAGCAGCTCAAAGGTATGTCCATCCTTGACCAGGATACCATTATGGGAAGCCATATCCAGATAGTTCATCACACCAATCGCAGAAGCAATGGATGCCCGATATTTAAAGTGAGAGTTCAACACACCCAGGGCACCAATCGGACCAATAAAAGGCAGGGATACCGCGCTAATTGCAAAAGTAGGCAGTACACTCTTGTCACTGATTTCTCTGGACCAGAGCTGTACATCGGTTTTAGTACTAATAGTATTATTAAGAATAGCGGCAATTTGTGCTGCTGTTGTTTGCTGGCCTGTCTCACGTGCATGGATGTATATTTTTCCAGACAACACCAATGTCAGGGCAAACACATCGTCACCGGTAGTTTTTTCTACGGGTTGAAATTCACCGGTTAGAATATGCTGATCAACAGAAGCAGAGCCTTCAATAATCTCGCCATCAACAGGAATGGTACTTCCTGCACCCACCATTACTCTATCGCCAGCTTTTAACTCTTCAAAAGGTATTTCCCGTTCAATACTATCATGCACCACCCATACGGTACTGGGTTGTTGCTTAAAGACATCAATGATATTTTTCTTTGAGTTATCAGTGATTTTAGAGAGTAATTTACGATTCAGGCTGAACATAAAAACTGAGAAGCTGGCAAAAACCAGGTAGCCGTTAATCAGCAGTAATACTTTCATCGTTGCTGAGAGAAAATCAACCGTTAGTTTTTTTTCCTTAAACAGTCCTTTAAAAGCCTGCATAATAGCAAAGTGGGTTATGTACAAAATTCCCGGCAAACTCAGTAAGCCAATGGGAAAATAAAACAGCTTGCCGACAATTGCCAGACTCAAAGAAGCCATAGAAACCACCATATTACGATCGGTTAGTTTCTGTTGCGGATTTTTTTTGTCAAGGTTGCCCGCAGAAAACTCTTTGAGATGCTGATGACGTGCATTACCTGTAAAGGGTATAACACGTTCCTTTTTAGGTTTTCTGGCACGTGCCTTGCGGAGTGTTTTTTTATTCTTTTTTACATACCGATAGAGATATGTGCCCAAACCTGTGGCACTAATTATTTCAAGAATCATGCCTTTCTCCGTTATAGCAACTCTTTGCCCATTTATTTTCTATCATATATATTTACCCAGCACCTCGTAAGGGCTCGTCTTTAAGATTGAGGATAGCAGAGGTGACAACTATTACATTAACTATTCCCAAAAGCCTCGTCTTTTAAGGCAAGGTGTAGGTTTGCGACTGTATTCCCTGATGGCCAGAATTTACACTAGTACTTTATTGAGATTATTATCACTTTCTTCCAGTTGCCGATACATATCCATCAAATATTGTTCAGCAGCTTCACGCATCTGGGGTGTCACCTGTTTCTGTTTTTCCTTGCTATCCGAAACAAAACGAACGGTTCCTGTATCATCCTTGGAATAGGTATCAAACTGCGCCTGCATTAAGGACAAATCGGCCTCTGTCGCTGCATAACCATACCCGGTACGCAAAATCTGGTCAATATTTTGCTTATTCATCTGTCGGTAATTCAAATAATGAGTATTTTTCATTTTAGTCAAACTTAAATGCAGGTATTGTTTATAGAAACTGGTGAAATAATGCAGTGCATCCATTTCACTAAGTGCCTGCCTGGATTGTCCGGTAATAAAAGCCGCAGCATCCGAGTCATTTAGCCTGGGCAACCCTGTTGTGGGCTTATTCAAAATAGATGCCATGACTTTCACGGGATCACGGTACATGAACAGGGAAGGGGTATCTGGAAATGCCTGCTGGATAATTTCCACAAAGGCAATGCCCCAGCTTCTAAAGCGAACGTAGTATGATTTCTGGCCGGGGATTCTGGGTCTGCCCAGTAGTTGTATCAAATTACGGATCAGACGCAGGTTTTCTGCTGTCGGGGCAACAGGTTCCTGCCAGTCATTAGTCAGATATTGCCAGAGGTTTTCATGCAGCGGGGTAGCTTCCTTAATAATCATCTGGGTTTCGGGCTGATCCAGCACCTTGGACATCAGGGTAGAACCACATTTGGACATATGGAAGACAAAGCCTGCCGGATCCTGAAGGGTGTCCAGACTAAGCTTCTCACTGGACAGCACTTGAATATCTGTCGTAAAACAGTTACCGAGTCCCTGTTTTTCAATCAGGTTCTGGGTGGCATAGCGAAACTTCCACTCTCTATACGGATAATCTCCCACATCCAGCCAGATGACTCGGTATTCTGGCGTAATAGCAACGGGAATAACTCCGATATTTTGCTTGATTATTTCAATGGCCTGTTCAGACTGAAGGCATTTTTTATTAGCAGTCTGAAAGAGTTCAGGTACAGACTGTTCAAGGGATTCTACTTTCATTTTCATCTTTTGTGGAGTAGGTTAACAGGATTTCCGGGTACAGCCAGAATCGCTTTATTATTGGAAGGATCGAGGGTCGAAACCCGACACTTGCTGCCAAGTTTTGCCGGATTTCCGCATACCCTCTTAAGCATTTATCTTTTTAAAGCAGAGAACTACACCTTAATTATGCTTTGGCAAGTTCCTCACCTTCTGCAAGTTTCTCACCTTCTGAAAATAGCTCTGCATAATGACCCTTGACCTTCTCAGGATCGAAGTTCAGGAAGGTACCACCCGATTCAAAATGCTGAATAAACAGGTGTCCTACGGCGTAAGTTGCCGCAGCTCCAAATAGAGGTGTAGTCACAATGCTGATTACCGGTGCTGCCATTGGGATAGCCGTACTAAGTCCCCAGATCAATCTGCCTGAAATAGAAACCGTTCCACAACCCGCCAAAAAACTACTAATAGCCGCTTTTCCAGCATCTTTTCTAAATTTAACACCATAGATAGAAGATAACTTGTATAGCATTGCCAGATTATTGGACAAAATAAGGCCCATGGCTAGTGGTGGTAAGGGTACTGCTCCCATGGCAGCACTCAGGACACTATAGTTTCTGACAATTTTATTGGCTCGTGATATTCGATACTTGTGTTTCACGTTCTCCAGGGTACCATCTAATGTTGTTGGTATTTCTGTATCTGTAATTGTATCTGTAGCTGTCATACAATACTCCTGTTAGTGTTCGTTGATATCATGGATTTCTCCGACTTCTCTCTCTTGTGTCTGATCATACCTGCCATCGCAGAGGAAATTTGTTCATATTATAGACTTTATTATCAAATATATGCATAAACAAATTTATAGCCTCAGTCTGGTTTCATCATAACAACAGAAAAGAATAAGTAAACCCAGCAGCTCGCCTTAAAAACGAGGCTTTTGGGAAAAATAGCTGTCACCTCTGCTATCCTCCAACCTTAATAACGCGGCCTTACGAGCTGCCAGGTAAAGCTATTTATATTACCAATAACGCATATATTAACACAACAATCCTGTTATCTGTTATTATTTAACTTAGATTTTTGTAAAAAAAGAGTAATTTTATTCCTGGAGTTTCAGAAAATCACTGCCAGCACTGAAGTCAGCCATGAATGCAAAAGAATATCTAACCTTATGAAATGCTTCATATATTTAAACTCTGACTAACATGAAACTTAAGACTTTTTGCCTTTTTTCTGTGACAGAATTATTCCTTTTTTCAGTTCTTCCTCAAAGATTTCTTTTTCCTTGGTAGGGTTAAAATCCTCCAGGGTTCCACCTTCATCAAAGTGTCGCTTAAAGGTTTTTCCAACCGCATAGGTTGAAGCGCTTCCTATTGCAGCCATGCCAGTACTGCCAAACAAGATATTGATTCCGGGAATTATTTTTATTGCCATAGGGACGGCTGCTCGTGAAGCAATACCCCCTGCCAGTGTTCTTAGCAGGTCTTTTGCCAGGCTGCGTGAGAATGGTATGTCATAGATCTTCGCAAGATGAAATAACATCTTGCGCTGAACAGCCATAATGCCAAAGGCATCCACTACAGGAAAAGGAATATAGCCGAATAAACCAGAACCAAAAGCATATTTCTTGATGAGTTTGTTTGCCTGACCGGATAGAGTCTGTTTTGATGGGGATTTCTTCATTGATCTGTAGCATTATACCCAAAAGTGAAAAGTATTTGAAGGATGGAGTAACATTTGAAATAATGGGTAATATTACACCCTTTAACCTAAATAAATCAGTTGAATTATAGCGAGAGCAATCAAGGTGCTAAAGATTTAAGGCATTACAGGTTATTTTGACTTCATTCGCAATCACCCTGCGGGTGTGGTCAAAAGGTTCTGGAATGTCTTGAAGATTCAGAGCATTGGATGATCACAGCAGGTTCAACTGATTTATTTAGGTTTAATAATAACTATCATAAGAAGC
>JALVAL010000319.1 GCA_027011205.1 Gammaproteobacteria bacterium | reverse complement strand
GAA
The DNA here is from genome assembly GCA_027011205.1 of Gammaproteobacteria bacterium. Lineage (GTDB taxonomy): Bacteria > Pseudomonadota > Gammaproteobacteria > GRL18 > GRL18 > JANELJ01. The sequence goes on along the minus strand of JALVAL010000319.1, from coordinate 2,346 downwards.
GGGCATAGAGAAAGGTAAAAAGGAACAAACTATTGAAATTGCCCGTAATCTTCTCGGTTTACTTGATACAGAAACAATATCCGCTAAAACCGGACTAACTGTTGATGAAATTAATGATTTAAAACATCATGATAAATAGCATAACATTCAAGAAATCCTCAATGATGCATTCCATACGGGTACGACCTACTGCGCCATTTTTTGACAAGAAATACGTCTATGATCACCCCAAAGTTACATCGTACACACACTTCACATCTAGCAGAGTAAGCAGTACATTTAACACCGTAAACATTGCAGAATCACACAATCATTATATCGCTTCACAGACCTCACTAGAGTTATCATACGTAACTATGATAACAAGCGATAACAACAATTACGCATATCGTTATTACTCAAGTGAGCTGGGGCGGTGGATCAGCAGGGATCCGATTGCGGAAAAGGGTGGAATGAATGTTTATGGGTTCGTTGGGAATTTTACTTTAGATAATATGGATGCTATTGGGTTATCTTCATGTTGCTGTTGTTGTCCATCTTATCTCAAAATACATAATCTAAAAAAACTTCTTAAAGGAGTGATGTTTGGACATGAATTTGATTTAACCGTCAGTGTTATATTTTCTACGCCCCCATCAGGTATAAAGGGAGGAAATTGCAGGTTTAAATGGGAGGAACGGACAAATCTGCCATATACACAGGGAAGGAATATTCCTGGTACTGGAGATTATTGGCCACCCAATACATGGAAAGATATGACAACATCAGCATACGCAAAAAAGTTTAATGACCTTATGAATAATGCATCATGTTCAGATGATTCTCCGACATATACCTCTATAGAGTTACACGATACTCCATCTATATCATTTCTAGTGCTACTAAAACGAGATATGCAAAATCCATACCCAGGCACAGGATTAATGCAGGGGACAAGAACATTGGACTTCCGTTTTACCTTGGAGGGAGCAGAAGGATGTGGTTGTTCCCCGAATAAATATATTATTACAGCTCGTCAGAAATTAACAGGAAGAGCTGGTAATAATTATAAACATCCAGAGATAATAGACCAAATCTTTAAATACCAGGATTAATGAATTATGCTTCTGATATTCTACAACCATTTGTATCGAATGTTAATTGTTTGTTATTTTTGTATTATTATATCTACATTTGTATGTGGATGCAAATTATCATCCGTAAATGAACGGAAAAGTGAAGATAGTGATTTGTATTTTTCGGGGCAACCATTAAATGTCTGGATTACTAACTATTATCCCATTGTTAGTGCGATAAAAGGAGAAGAGAAAAAAGAAGTTGGAGAACTGTTTATTATCAGTCGCGCAATTAAAATATCTCCGTCAATAATAATGGTGATTCGTTTGTTTCAAAATGGGCATATAGAGAGTATAACCCAATATCGTCATGGGAAATTATATGGACCATATTTATCTTTTGGTATAACAGATGAAATATATCAGATAGATGTTCAAGGTAATTATCATAGTGTTTCTAATATCTCATTGCCAGACTTGGCAACACTGAAAGCACAATATGATAAGATTCTTATTTTGCAACAGGGCTGTCAGGGTCAGACCAAGCGGGCTGCCAGGGTCAGACCTGGAAACTGGAAATTAGCGGGCGGTCAGGGTCACCTGGAAACCTGCCCAAAGCTTCGCAATGTGGCAGGCAGGCGTGGAAATTAGAGGGAGATTGAGGTTGTGAATTTTTAAGTTTTCACGCCTGAGCAAGCATGTAAGCCCCAACGCTCCCACTTTTCTGTAAGGAAAACATAATGAATATTCGCTTCCCTTGTCAGTCCTCGTAGTGAAGTGGAAATCATGCGGCAGAGGGTGCGGCAACTGAATGCGGGCATGCTCAAACATCGCATAATATGACCCCATTATGTTCCCTTGCAGGAAGCGGTCGCGCCTTGCCGTCAGCCGTCACTCCATAGGAAAGCCTTCACATTATTTTATAGTAGAGGAAAAACCAACCCCATTCGACCAATTCGACAAGCTCATGGCAGGCAAGCTCAGGGCAGGCCATTTCCTCTCTGCCGGGCTTCAAGCTTCTGGCATTCACTCCTTTCCCCAAGGCGGTCATGCCTGAGGTTCGTCTTCGCCGGTTGGCTACGTTGCAACAGGTAGTAGCATTAATCTTTAATTTTAATTTTTATTTCGTCTGAGTTAGCTTTTAGCTCAGGGGCATACATAGCATAAGCTTTGGTTGGCAGTGCGCTAAATTTGCCCGGTATCTCTGCACGCATTCTATATGAAACGGAATGTTTCCCGCGCATTAGGCGCTGAACAAAGAGGCAAACTTTTTCGTCACGTAGTTCCATAT
>JALVAL010000318.1 GCA_027011205.1 Gammaproteobacteria bacterium | reverse complement strand
ATTAAAGACAACTGTTTTCTCTTGGTTTTGAATACCATAGACGGCAGGCAAAGGCGTGCTAACTTCAAACTGATCAGTGATAAATAAAGCTAAGATATCATTATGTTTACTTAATTGAATTAAGTGCCTTTTAACATCTTTGCCTAAATGATAAAAATCACTTACGACAATGACCAGCGAGCCAGGTCGAATAATCGTTCGCAAACGTTGCAAGGCCTCTTCTAATGGCGTAATTTTTTCTGCTTCGTGATTAGATGATTGCACTAAATGCGCAATTAAACGCATCATTCCGCGCTTGCCGCCGACAGGTTTTTCATGGTGAATTCCATTTTTACCATAACTCATCACACCGACCCTATCGCCATTTTTAACTGCTGCCCATGCCAATAAAGAAGCGGCCTTTGCTGCGGTAACAGATTTAAACTCTTTTCGCGTACCAAACGACATAGATACATTTGTATCCATAATAATATGAATCGGTCTTTCGCGTTCTTCTTGAAACAATTTAGTATGAGCCGTACCAGTACGAGCCGTCACTAACCAATCCATATTTCGAATATCGTCACCCGCTTGATAGACACGAGACTCTTGGTAGTCCATTCCTCGTCCACGAAAACGCGAGTCATGCAATCCTGAAATCGCAGAAGTTGCCTTCTTACGACTCGATAGTGACAAGGTTTTTGCATAGGACTGCTGTTCGACCAATGCCTTAGTTGTAACTTGTGTTGCTGAGTTCATCATTTATACGATAGGTACTACACGAAGTAATCGATCAATAATATCATCTGGTGTGACGCCTTCAACTTCTGCTTCAAAACTTAAAATCAGACGATGACGTAATACATCATGAATAACAGCATGAATATCTTCTGGTAATAAATGATCACGACCACGTAAAAAAGCATGAGCTCTTGCACATCTATCCAATGCAATAGTCGCACGTGGAGAACCACCATAATTAATCATTTCTGCTAATTTTTTGTCGTATTTTCCAGGGTTACGAGTGGCTAATATAAGTTCAACCATATAATTTTCAAGATTCTCAGCAACATAGAGATTTAATACATGTTGTTGGGCTGCAAATACCACTTCTTGAGTTAAAAATACAGAATCTTTGGCTGGTTTCTCATAACCATCTAGATCACGATTTTGAGCCAGTTTGAGAATGTCTTTTTCTGTTTCTGCATCAGGATAACCAATGGCTACATGCATTTGAAACCTATCCAATTGTGCTTCAGGCAATGGATAAGTTCCCTCTTGTTCAATAGGATTTTGAGTTGCCATGACTAAAAATAATTTAGGCAACGGATAGGTTGTACTACCGATTGTAATTTGTTGTTCTCCCATAGCCTCTAATAGAGCAGATTGCACTTTTGCAGGTGCTCGATTAACCTCATCAGCTAAAATCAGGTTATGAAACAACGGACCTTTTTGAAACTCAAACTCACCTGTTTGTGCTCGATATATTTCTGTACCTGTGAGGTCAGATGGCAACAAATCAGGTGTAAATTGAATGCGTTTGAAATCGCCTTCAAGTCGATCCGCTAAAGCTTTAATTGCCGTAGTCTTTGCCAGACCTGGCGCACCCTCAACCAACAAGTGCCCATGAGACAATAAAGCCATTAGCAATCTATCGACTAATTTGGCTTGTCCAAATATTTCTTGGGATAGTGATGCACTAACTTTTTGGAAGATTTGTGCAGTTTCTGTTAAATTGTTATTTGAATTATTTTTATCCATATTCATCTGCTTATTTTTTTGACCATGTTATGACAGTTGGCTTATAATAAGGTTCAATATTATCGATTTCAAGTGAGAAAAGTCATGATTAAAAAATTAGCCTTCATTTTCGGCATTGTTATTATCAATGCATGTGCCCTACAAACTCCCGTCATAGCTAATGATTCTGCTAGTGATGATGACTTTGAAATCCACAAACTGGTTGTACAAATGAATACAAGAGACCCAGAGATTCAAGCAGAAGTTTTATCTAATATTGTCAATGTTTCAAAGTATTATGGCGTTGACAATGTAGAGATTGAGTTGGTTGCCTATGGACCTGGCATTTATTTTGTGACCAAACAAAGTGAATTTCGCAAACGCATTGAAAGCTTAATGATGCAAGATGTTACCTTTTCAGCATGCGGTGATACAATTAAAACAATTAAACGCACCAAAGGAATCGATTTAGACTTGATTGATGATGTTGTCATTGTTAAAAATGGTGTGCCACGTATTATGGATTTACAACAGCAAGGCTACTCTTATTTAAGTCCCTAGTTTTGATTGACTAACAAAGAAAAGAAGATTCCACAAAATAGAACTAGACCCACCCAATTATTATTGAGAAA
>JALVAL010000317.1 GCA_027011205.1 Gammaproteobacteria bacterium | reverse complement strand
ATATTAGTGCACATTTAACAAGAATTGGCTTTTTTGAGAAATTATCATCAGACTGTGATACTGATGAGTTAGAAGAAATTTTATCCAGGGCAATGTTAGATATTTTGGGTTTATTACGATCAGAAAATAAGCTTGACCGTTTTTATCGAATTTGTCGGTGGTATCTATGGTGTGCTGAGCATATTCCAGAATGTGGGTTTGATCAAGAAACTGCACTGCAACTGTCACGGGTTAAAATTCCAGGTAATGTAAAAGGTGAAGCTGTTAGAAGTAAAGATCCAAATACAGGGCCTTTAGACTTTGAACTAGAAGAACCACTGCTTCGAAAATACTTGCTTGAAGATAAATCAGAGGTTTTTGAACATGTGCAACAAAGAGTTGCTGTTGCTCTCTGCCTTGCTTTTGGTCGTAATCCCTTAAATTATGCCCAATTACGTGAAGAGGATATGAGAAATCTGACTGCTAAATACCCTAAAGCAAAAGATTTATGGGAATTACATATTCCTAAAATTAAAAAAAGATCTAAGCCAAGAGAATTTTTTCGACCTGAAACCTGTGATGAACGTCTTGCTGAGATGATTCTGGAACTGATTAGTAAGAATCAGCAGTTTCAGACTATGATTGATGGTAATGAAATGCCCCGTGCATTGTTTCTAAGAACATCACATCATGAAAAATTTATTGGTACAGATAATCAGGAATGGTGTTTTCATTTTAAATCAAATGAATTTTCTAAACTTCTTTCTCAATGGGCTAAACGAGTTAACCTTAAACATCCTAGCACTCATAAAATCATTTATCTAACGGCTCGTCGTTTACGCTATACCTTTGCCTGTAATATGGTTCGTCAGGGAGTATATAGAGCCACCTTGGCAGAAATGCTTGATCATACTGACACTCAACATGTCGGGGTCTATTATGATTTATCAGAAAAAATTGTAGGCATGCTGGACAAAGCACTAGCTACAAAAGTAGGAAAAGTTTTGGGATGGTTTAAGGGAACTATTATTGAAGACAATTCTAGTGCTGTAAATGGTAATAATCCTGATAAATACTTATTTTTCATTGGTGAAAATGATCCTGAAGATCAAACTGAAATTGGTGTTTGCGGTGAGTTTGAACTTTGTCATCTTGATCCGCCATATTCATGTTATCTTTGCCCAAAATTTCAACCCTATCGCCATGCAGAACATGATCATGTTCTGGAATTATTGCTTAAAGATCGTGAAATACGTTTAAAAAAATATAAAAATGCTCGTTTGGGTATTCAGCTTGATGATGTTATTTTTGCGGTTGGCCAAGTTGTTGATGTTTGTAGGAGCACAACTAATGCCTAAGAAATTAAAACAACGTAAATCAATGTCCAATATTGTTCAGTTTTTGGATAAATTAGAACGAAACGTATTAGATAATCAGAATGCACTTATTGCACTGGCGAAAAAAAATCAGCCATTTGGTAGCATTGATTGGATTCAGCCAAAGTGGAATGTTACCCATGCTGTCGCAAATAAAATAAGAGGTCATGAAACACGGAAAAATAAGTATCTGAATTTTTTCTGTAACGTACCAAACAATAAGAAACCAATGAAAGATCATTTTGCTGATCTAGTAAAAGCTTTGACTGCTCTGCGGTATGAGACAGGAGGCCAGGGAGCAGCAAATCAACAGCGTTTTATCGATGCTTTCCGGTATATTTATGATGTTCTTGAACACAAAAAATATCTCATTGAGCTAATAACACCTGAGGATCTTTACAATGCCTGTCGTGTAGCAAGTAATCGCTTGGGAGATGGCTCTGCCTACAATGTACATAAATCAGTGCATGAAGTTGCTGATCTTTTAGATAAAAATAAATTGGTTAAAGTGCATTTAGGCTTTCGTTATGATGCAATGTCACGTCCAGAAAACACCAGTGGCGTGGGCTTTGTCCGTTTAGACAGTGAGGAAGCCAAAGCTCCAACGACCAGTGAAAAAATGCTCAGTGAAGAAGTGATGCAAGCACTGGGAATATTGCATCAACGGATTCCTTCCGATGTTTACGCTGATCGCATGAGAATATTATTAATCACATTGGCAACATTTATCGGTAGGCGTATCGGTGAGATATTGACTTTACCTGCTCTGCCAGTGCAATACACAGATTCAGGTAAGGCTTACCTAATTTATCATCCACAAAAGAAAGCACAGGGTGATTTGATTGTAGAAAAAAGCCAAATATATTTACCGACTGAATTTATCCCAATCATTGAGGATGCAGTAAATGAAATATTGGAACTGACCGCTTCAACTCGTGAAATTGCAGAATATATTCATGCTCATCAGCATGCTGATTATCGAATTTTGGAACCCTATGAAGAAAAAGGTTGGCTTGATAATAAAGAGCTAACAGCATTATTAGGTGTAACCGATGGCAATACATGGGCAAAAAGCAGAGGTTTGACATCACAACCACATCCCTCTCACAGTAACCCTAGAGTAATATGCTGGCCAATAGTTCAAGTAAAAATGGGTATGGATAAAGATATTGATTTACGGCCAATGTTGGTTTCTGGTGGCGGTAATCTCTATCATAAAGATTGTTTAGCAATACAATGCCTTAATGAATGCCAAAGTAAAAAAGCAACGTTTTACTATGCAGTTCGTTTATTTGATTGGCAACAAATCACTGATTTTTTAGGATCAAATTCTACTCGTCGTAAGAATACAGACGCTGTTTTTGAACGCTATTTGATTGGTGATGAAGTTACTCTTCTTCAAACTAATAGCCATGCGTTCCGTCATACACTCAATACTTGGCTGGATGAAGGTGGTATGCCAGATTCCGCTCAAACTAAATGGTTCGGTCGATCAAATCCTAGAGATACAAAAGCTTATCAAAATACCAGTCCTGCAAAAGCTGCACTACAGGTTCATAAAGATCTTGTTGATGGAAAAATCAGTGGCCCAGTAGCTGATCAGCTAAAAGTATTGCCCATCAATATACGAGAAACCTATGTTAAGGCCAGGGTTCGTGCTGTTCACGATGTCGGCCCTGGTGTCTGCTTTCATGATTTTAGTCAAAACCCTTGTGAAAGACATCTTGAATGCTCAGCTGAGTGTGATGATTATCATTGGAAAACAGGTGATGATGGTCGAAAAGACGATTTAAAACGCCAATATGCCATAACTAAAATAGCCCATGAAACAGCACAAAACCGTGCTGAAAAAGGTCGTGGAGGTGCAATGGATTGGGTAAATCATAATGATAAAAAAATATCGGTATTACTAAAGCAAATGGAAGAACAAGATATTGAAGAGTTTGATCCCAAAGATTATCTTGAGGCTCTAGAAAATGAATAATAGACGGCTTAGTGATGGTGATATTCGCCAATTAGTACTTGAACTACAACGCTGGGCTGATGGTGAACTTGGTTCCAAATTAACCTGGGCTTTACTGGAGCAACAAACAGGTTTTAGTCGTCAGGCCTTGCAAGCACATCTGAGTATTAAATCAGCCTATAAAGCAGCAAAAGAAGCCTTACGGGGTGGGTTGGTAAAAACTCGTAGTGAATACAGTGAAGAAGTAAGCCAAATGAGAGCTGAGTTGATTGAGCTTAAATCGCAATTAAAGCACTACAAAGACAAAGAAAAAGAGTGGCAAAAACGCTGGCAACGCATGGCATACTATATTCGCATGAAGGGAATGAGTGTCTTGTCCGTAGACAGAGATGTTGATAATGATGAACAATTACCATCAAAGAAAGAGACTGCAGAAATACTCAAACTGTTTGACCACCCATTACCACCGACAGGTCGAAAATAATGGCTGAGAAATCAACAGTTATTCGTGACCAATATGCACTTGAACTTCAGAAGTATATTGATGAAACTTCTGTTTCAGACTGGCCTGTCTATAGAAAAAAGATAAGTCAAAGTGGTCTTGAGAGAATTATGCAAGCAAGAGGTTTGAAAAGTTTTGAAAGAAAGCGATTGGGGAGTGCTGCTTGCCGCCCTCTGGTAAAAAAGATGAATCTGGAATTAAGTCTTTGGCTGTCAAAACAATCACAGCCTGAGGTGGTTAAAGCACAAAACCAGCCTGATAGTGCCGAAATATTACAGAGTGTCAATACCAACTCAAAAGAATTGGCAAAGGCACAAAGGCGTATTACTCAACTTGAAAAATCATTAAAAAAAATAGAACAACAGGCTGAACGTTACAGAGAAAAATGTGCTTTGTTACAAACTGAAATCGATGCTAAGGAACGACAACAAGATGCATTTGAGAAACACTGTCGTGATAGTATAAGGACATTACATTTTGAATGACAATGCCAATTTACTAAAAATACTCAGCAGTGATCTCTTCCCTGGAATAGGGCAATTAACAGCAAAGAAAATAGTCAGCCATTTAAATGGAAATTTAGCAACAATATTAGATAAAGGAGAAATTACCCATCTTCTGGATATTGTTACGCTTAAAAAATCATATATTCTGTTGGAAGGTTGGCAACAACACAAAGAACAAATGCAAGTCGTTAAATGGCTGGATCAACATGGAATTGACTCAAGTCTTGGTTCTATGGTTTGGTCTGTATGGGGCAAACAAGCGATTGATAAATTAGAAGCCAATCCCTATCGATTATTGGCTTTTTGCACTTGGAATAAAGTTGATAGGTTAGGAAAACAATTAAACATTCCCCCTAACTCGCCTGTTCGTTTGGTCGGTGCCACAGAACAAGCAGCCTACGATCAGTTAGAACAAGGTAATAGCGTGTGCACTTATGACTCCTTATCTCAAAGGCTATTAGAATTATTACCACAAGGAAAACAGACACCTGAAAATCTTAAACAATTAACCATATCAGCAATCAAATTAACTCAAGAGACAGGTGCTTTGATTGAATACGCTGATGGGTATCAGATCCCAGGTGCATATTATGCGGAACGTGAAATAGAAAGTTGGTATAAAAGAAGACAAACGTGTAAGAAAATAACCGCTAATCTAAATATTCAGCAGTTTTTAAAAGAATTTGAGCAACGAACAAACATTATTTTGACGGATGAGCAAATTAATGCAGTAAAAAATGCATTATTTGAGCCTGTAAGCATCTTTTATGGTGGTGCAGGCGTTGGTAAGACATTTACATTAAAAGCAGTGTGTGATGCTGTAGAGTCACTTTTAGGAATGCCTCCTGTGCTACTAGCATTAGCAGCCAAAGCCGTAAGAAAAATGTCAGAAATGACAGGCAGAGAGGCAATGACCATTGCCAGATGTTTATATCACAAGAAAAGTGCTGATTTAGCTAATCGACTTATTATTATTGATGAAGCTTCTATGATCGATTTAATATCATTTAAAAACTTAATCCGTAAATTACCGGATAATAGTCATCTTGTTTTAGTGGGTGATCCCGCACAATTACCATCAATAGGTGCAGGTAATGTATTGCATGATTTTCTGGCATATAGCCCTATCGCTATTCAAAAATTAACACAAGTTCATCGTCAAGCTGCAGAAACAGGAATACCTGAAACACTGGAAAAAATTCGAAAGGGTTATTGGCCTGATTTAGCTGAATTTGACTGGAACAAACCAAATCAGACAGGTATTACAACTATCCATGTACCAGAGTATAAAGTGAATGAAACTTGTGAAAAGTTAATGGAATCTTACAATCGACAGGCTCAAATCATTAGCCCCTTAGTGCAAAGCAAACTGGGGACAAGAAAAATTAATGAATGTGTGCACTTTTCTCAAATGCAAACCAATGAATGGTTACCAGATACTCCCATCGTCTTTACCAGTAATGAACACTTAAAAAGTGGTGAAGAGGTTGATAATGGCTTAACTGGACGAGTGGTTTCATGGTTATGTAACAATCCTAAAAATGAATTGACCCCCTGGTTGTTAGTTGAAACGGAATTTGGTCATCGAACCGTTACTTTAGGTGAGTCAGAAAGAATTATGGAGCTGGCCTGGGCATTGAGTGTACATAAATCACAAGGCAGTTCATGGGAAACAGTCATTGCTGTACTCCCACCTCATAAAAAGCTATTAACACGAGATATGATTTATACGGCCTTAAGCCGTTGTGAGAAACGTTGTATTTGTATTATGACCGATCAACAGGCAGTAATAACATCAGTAAAACAACGACCCATGTATGAGGTAAGAAAAACAGGGCTATTTAGATAAAGGTGGCGAGGGTTGGCAACTCCAAAATCACTCTGCACAAGATCCCCCGTATGCCACTGGGCACGGTCATCGGCTCCTCAGCCTGTACCGTAAGTCAATTATAGCATACGGTCAGATTGATGCCATTGGGCTAAAAATACCTGCTGGTGAATCGACCAGAGGGAGAGAGGGCGGCGAGCCCTAATTGAATGAGTTTAAATAGATTTAGATATAAATCAGCTTATTATTTACTAAAGCATGTTAATGTAAGAAGCTGATGATTTAAAGTAATAACACACAAAATTAAACCAATACTGGAGAATCAATGACACTTTTTAGTACCAAGGCTAATCTCATTTGGGAAGTAGCCGATTTGTTACGTGGTGATTACAAGCAATCGGATTATGGAAAAGTCATTTTACCCATGACGGTTTTACGTCGATTAGATTGTGTACTGGCACCCACCAAGCAAAAAGTGTTGGACTATCTGCCAAAAGTTGAAAAGCTTTCTGATAGTGCTAAAGATTTAACGCTCAATAAAATTGCTGGGGCTAATTTTCATAATCGCAGTCAATTTGATTTTGAAAAACTAATCGCTGATCCTAATCATATCGCTGCTAATTTACGCAACCATATCAATGGTTATTCAGCATCTGCACGAGAGATTATTGAATATTTTAATTTTGATGATCAAATTGAGCGAATGGATGATCCCAAAGCCGATATTTTATTTCAGGTGGTCAAAAAGTTTGCAGAAATTGACCTCTCGGATATGGATACCATGCAAATGGGTTATGTCTTTGAAGATCTTATCCGTCGTTTTGCTGAACAATCCAATGAAACGGCTGGAGAGCACTTTACTCCCAGAGAAGTCATTAAACTGATGGTCAATGTGTTATTCAATGCAGACAATGAGGCATTAACTCAGGCAGGTATTGTCAAAACACTTTATGATCCAGCCTGTGGTACTGGCGGTATGCTTTCAATTGCCGAACAGCATCTTAATGAGTTTAATCCCGATGCTAAACTGCAAGTGTTTGGTCAGGAAATTAACCCTGAATCCTATGCCATTTGCAAATCGGATATGCTCATTAAAGGGCAAAATCCTACCAATATTAAGTTTGGAAACACCTTTACCATTGATGGTTTGCGTCAGGAAAAATTTGATTATATGCTCTCCAATCCACCCTTTGGTGTGGACTGGAAAAAAGCCTCCAAACTTATTAAAGAAGAACACCAGAATTTAGCCTATGCAGGGCGTTTTGGTGCAGGTTTACCCCGTATTAATGACGGCTCATTACTGTTTTTACAACACATGATAGCCAAAATGAAAGCACCCGAAGACGGTGGCAGTCGCATCGGCATTGTTTTTAATGGCTCCCCCTTATTTACAGGGCAAGCAGGCAGTGGTGAAAGTAATATTCGTCAATGGATCATTGAAAATGACTGGCTGGAAGCCATTATTGCCCTGCCCGATCAGCTTTTTTACAACACAGGTATCTCCACTTATATCTGGATTGTCAATAATCATAAAAATGAACAACGACAAGGCAAAATTCAGCTAATCAATGCCACAGGCAGTAAAGATGAAGAATTAATGAGCAAAGGAGAACGAGAATTTAACCGCTTTTGGGAAAAAATGCCTCGTTCTCTGGGTAATAAACGCAAGCAAATCCCCGACGCTTCACATAACAACGGGGGAGAAGCAAAAGGCATTGGCTTTATTACCAAACTCTATGGTGACTTTGAAGAAAATGAATTTGTAAAAATTCTACCCAATGCGTATTTTGGCTATTGGCGAATCACCGTAGAGCAACCCCTGAAGGATGAGCAAGGTAATCATGTGACCGCTAAAGGGGGAAAAATTAAGCCTGATGCCAGTCTGAGAGATTATGAAAATATTCCTTTTTTACAAAAAAATAAAGACGGGCTGTTAGTACCACAAAGCATTGAAGACTATTTTGAACGGGAAGTAAAGCCTCACCTGCCTGAAGCATGGATTGATGACAAGAAAACCAAAACAGGTTATGAGATCAATTTCACCACATATTTTTATGAATTTAAACCCCTGCGTTCACTGGCAGAAATCAAGGCGGATATTCTGGCACTAGAAAAGAGTAGCCTTGAATTGGAACAGAAGGTGCTGGACTGATGGAGCGTTATGATAAATATAAGGAT
>JALVAL010000316.1 GCA_027011205.1 Gammaproteobacteria bacterium | reverse complement strand
GAATATCACCTTTTGAAACACAGACAGAAATATCAACCAGTCAACAACCAGCTCTGCATCCCGTTATGACCCTGGAGTCAGAGTTAATTGCCATTAAAACTCTGAGCAGAGAGGATTGTATTGGCTATGGTGCCACCTGGTGCTGCCCTGAGGATATGACGATTGGTGTTGTGGGTATCGGTTATGGCGATGGTTATCCACGCCATGCCCGCTCAGGTACGCCGGTCAGGATACGGGGTATAAATGTACCACTGGTTGGCCGAGTATCTATGGATATGATCACCATTGACCTTCAAGTACTGTATCAGCGGTCTATTACACCCATAATAGGAGACAAGGTCACTTTATGGGGTGATGGTCTGCCTGTTGAGCGGGTTGCACAGCAGTCTGATACAATTGCCTATGAATTACTATGTCAGATAACACAAAGAGTAAATATAGAATATGAGTAATAAAACCATCTATCTTAAGGACTATCAGCCTCCTGCTTATGTGATCAATCGAACCGATTTGAGATTTGAGCTGGAAACTACGGTAGTAATGGGTGAAAAAACCGATGTGGTCACTATTGTCAACAGCCGTCTGGAGATCCTCAGAACCGAAAATGCTCTGGATAAGATTAAAGCCGGTGATTATTCTCTGAAACTACATGGTCAGTCGCTGGATTTAAAATCTGTTTTGCTTAATGGCAAAGTGCTTGAAGCATCAAAATGGCAGCAGGATGATGAGTTTTTAACCCTATTTGAAGTACCCTTTTCGTTTATCCTGGAAATTGAAACCTGGTTAAAGCCGGAACAGAATAAGGCTCTGGAAGGGCTTTATCAGTCCAGTGGTAATTTCTGCACCCAGTGTGAAGCCGAAGGCTTTAGACGAATCACCTTTTATCTGGATCAACCGGATATTATGTCGGTTTTTAATACCACCATTATTGCTGATAAACAAAAGTACCCCTATTTATTATCCAATGGAAATTTAATAGAGCAGGGAGATATTGATAGCGGGCGTCATTATGCCAAATGGCATGATCCGTTTCATAAGCCTAGCTATTTATTTGCTCTGGTGGCCGGAGATTTATTAAAAGTAGAAGATACTTATACCACTATATCCGGCCGTAAAGTTGCGCTGCAGCTTTTTGTGGAAAAACAGAATGAGCACAAATGTGAGCATGCTCTGGCCTCGTTAAAAAAATCCATGCAATGGGATGAGCAAACCTTTGGGCTGGAATACGATCTGGATGTGTATATGATTGTGGCCGTGGAAGATTTTAATATGGGGGCTATGGAGAACAAGGGCTTAAATGTGTTTAATGCCAAATACGTTCTGGCTGATCCACAAAGTGCCACCGATGCCGATTATGAGGGAATTGAAGGGGTTATCGGACATGAATATTTCCATAACTGGACGGGCAATCGTGTTACCTGCCGTGACTGGTTTCAGTTGAGTCTTAAGGAAGGGTTAACTGTTTTCAGAGATCAGGAATTTACTTCGGATATGCAGTCCAGACCGGTTAAACGCATTGATGATGTGCGTATTTTACGTGCCCATCAGTTTGCTGAAGATGCCAGTCCTATGGCGCATCCTATACGACCCGCTCAATATATGGAAATTAATAATTTTTATACGGTGACAGTATATAACAAAGGTGCAGAAGTTATTCGTATGATCCATACCGTACTGGGTAAAAATAATTTCAGAAAAGGTATGGATTTATATTTTGAACGTCATGATGGTCAGGCTGTCACTACAGAGGACTTTGTTGCCGCTATGTCAGATGCCAGTGGTATTGATTTAAGCCAGTTTTCAAGCTGGTATAATCAGGCGGGTACTCCCAGAGTGCTGGTGGAAACTGAATACCTCAAAGAACAGCAGAAATTTATTTTAAAACTAAAACAGCATTGTGATATCACCCCGTATGAAGCATTAAACAGTCCGGATAAAAAAGTCAAAGAGCCTTTTTATATCCCTTTAAAAATGGGTTTGCTGGATTCACAGGGTAAAAGTATCATTGAACAGACTCTGGCTCTGACTGAATATGAACAGCATTTTGAATTTAATAATATTCAACAACAGCCAGTATTGTCTATGTTAAGAGATTTTTCTGCACCGATTATACTGGAGTATCCGGATTCCGTGACGGTAGAGGATTTGTCCAGGGACAGAGCCTTTTTAATGGCTTATGATTCTGACCCGTTTAACCGCTGGGAAGCCGGGCAGCAACTGGCTGCACAATTGATTCTGGCGGTGCTAAGAGATTCATCTGCTGCCGCTGATTTTAGTTCGACGACTCTGGAACTGTTTATACATGGCTGCCGACAATTGCTGACGGATAAAAAACTGGATAATGCACTTAAGGCACAGGCTCTGGTAATACCATCAGAATCATATCTGTTAGAACAACTGGACGTTGCGGATGTCGACAGGGTTTTTGAAGTCAGAGATCAGCTTAAACAAATTATGACCAATGAGTTAAAAACAGACTTTGAATATAGTTATCGGACTTTATCCACTAAAAAACCCTATCAGTTTAATGCACTTGCTGCCGGGCAACGAAGTCTGCGCAACCTGGCCCTGTCCTATTTGATGACTCCAGCTGATGAACAGGCTTCACAACTGGGTTTTGAACACTTTAATAATGCCAATAATATGACTGATTCAATTGCTGCATTATCACAACTGGCTCATATTGAATCGGATTATACTCAAAAAGCCCTTGAGGCTTTTGAAAAGAGCTGGTCCAGTGATGCACTGGTGATGGATAAGTGGTTTATTGTTCAGGCTTCTGCCCGGCATGATAATGTTCTGGATAAAGTTAAGGCATTAATGTCGCATCGCTGCTTTGAATTTAAGAACCCTAATAAAGTTCGTTCTTTAATTGGTACCTTTGCGGGAGCTAATTTAAAAGCTTTTCATAATAAAGATGGTTCTGGTTATCGGTTTGTTATGGATCAGATCCTGGCTCTGGATAAATTTAATCCGCAAATTGCGGCTCGTCTGGTTAAGATATTCAGTCGCTGGAAACGCTACGATGACCAACGTCAGAAATTAATGAAAGCTGAACTGGAAAGAGCATCAGAGCAAAAGTTATCCAGTGATGTCTATGAGATTGTAAGCAAAAGTCTGGGTCTTTAAATCGTTTTGAACCATTTTAAGGTAATAATAGATAGAATCAGCTGCTATTTTTTATTGTTCCTGTTAGCAATAATGATTACCGGGAATGTCAGTGCAGAAAATAATAAAAAGTTTCCAAAAAACATTATTTTTTTTATTGGTGATGGTATGGGGCTATCCCAAATCACTGCCGCCCGAATTGTTAATGGTTATTTAAACCTGGAAAAACTACCCGTAACAGGTCTGCAAACTACCTGGTCAAATAATGATCTGCTCACAGATTCAGCGGCTTCAGGAACTGCTCTGGCTACAGGTTATAAAACCAATAATGGTGTTATCGCTCAGACTCCAGAAGGTCAGCCTCTTAAAACACTGTTTGAATATGCTAAAGAACACAATAAGGCGACGGGCCTGGTGGTAAGCAGTTCTGTCACTCATGCGACACCCGCAGTGTTTGTGTCTCATACAGATAGTCGGAAAAATCAGCTGGATATTGCCAGACAGATTGCTGAAGGTGATATCGATGTTATTCTGGGTGGAGGTCTGGGTTATTTTATATCTCATTCTCAACCTGGAAGCTTTCGTGATGATGAGCGCGATCTACTGGCGCAACTTAAACAGAAAATGCCGGTGGTATTAACAGCACAACAATTCCAGAAAACGGCAAATGTTAAACGTCTTGCCGGCTTGTTTGCCAGAAAAAACCTGCCCAAAGCAAGTGATAATCGACAGCCTTCATTAACTCAGATGACAGCCAAAGCTCTGCAAATACTGGCACAAAATCCGGAAGGTTTTGTATTAATGGTTGAAGGTTCTCAAATTGACTGGGGAGGACACCAGAATAATCAAAGCTATATGCTTTCGGAGTTAATTGATTTTGATTCTGCAGTGGGTGTTGCTCTGGAATTTATTCGTAATCACTCGCAAACATTGATGCTGGTAACAGCCGATCATGAAACCGGAGGATATGCGCTTAATAATGGCTCGTTAAAAAATAAAACCATAACTGAAGGCAAATTTACAACTACTCATCATACTGCAGTGATGGTTCCGGTTTTTGCTGCAGGTGCCGGCAGTCAGGCTTTTTCCGGAATGATGGATGATACAGATATAGGCAGAAAATTAATTGAATATGTGCGTCAATAACAGAATAAAAAAGGGAGAGCAGAAGGTAGGGGTGTTAACCTTCTGCTGATAGTGTCAGGACACTCTTCCCATAACTGCAAAACTTTTGATAAATGGTCCTGCCATACGAGGTTCCTTTATCATGGTTTTATAATCACCATTGGCAAATTTTAATTTTCGGGTAGTATAGGCAGCGCCAAGTCCCATCATACCCATTTCTTTTGCCATCCAGCTTTTCCAGGTATCTTCTCTGGCTCGCAAATCCCAGTTGGTCTCTTCACCGTTATAGGAACCGGCAGACACGGCTTTGCCATTTTCCACATTAATGATGCCCCGTGGCTGATCATCATTATCAAAACCATAGGCTATACTTGAACAAAAGCCGATTTTTTCCAGTTCACCGGACAGGCTGCTTTCATTGTTCCATTCAGCCATGAATTTTTTCATCCATTCGTCTGAAAAAAGTTCCATTGTACTCTCCTTTGGACAACTCAATTATGTGTTATTCTCAATACTGATTTTTTTTATACTTTGTATTGTTATTATTAATATTACACTATTTTAAATATAATTAAAATACTATTTACTAATATTCTTATATAGATCAGGGTGATCCCTAATGGGTAGGCTTTAATCGTTTTTGTTAAGTAAAATGGAGCTTTAGACAAAGAGGTTCCTTAACAGATAAAATGATAAACTTGTCTTTATAATCCTATAATAATCAATTACCCAGAGTCGGGCAGCAAGATTCGGGCAGCCAGAGTCGGACAGGAAGTATTAAGTGGCAAAAATAAAATCAGCTTTTGTGTGTAAGGAATGTGGTGTGCAACATAGCAAATGGCAGGGACAGTGCAGTGAATGTGGCAACTGGAATTGTTTGACGGAAACGGTTATTCAAAATGCTTCAAGACATAGTAAAAGTCCTGGGCATGAAGGTTATGGCGGACACTTATCCTCAGTTCAGACTCTGGATCAAATTAATCTGGATAATGTACCCCGGATCAGTACTGGTTCACAGGAACTGGATCGAGTACTTGGAGGGGGTATAGTTTCCGGTTCAGCAGTTTTAATTGGTGGTCATCCAGGTGCTGGAAAAAGTACTTTATTATTGCAGACATTATGTGATCTGGCTGAACGGATGCCTGCACTTTATGTGACCGGGGAAGAATCTCTACAACAGGTAGCTTTGCGGGCAAAACGGCTGGGTTTGCCAGATAAAAATCTGCAATTATTATCAGAGACTAGTGTAGAAGCTATTTGTCAGACTGCTCAAAGAATCAAACCTAAAATCCTGGTGGTTGATTCAATTCAGGTTGTTCATGTAGAAGATATTCAGTCTGCACCGGGCGGGGTGTCTCAGGTTAGAGAAAGTGCCGCTTATCTGACCCGTTTTGCCAAACAAAATAATATAGCTGTTTTTCTTATTGGTCATGTCACTAAAGACGGTACACTGGCAGGCCCGAAAGTTCTGGAACATATGATTGACTGTTCGATTATGCTCGAAGGCAATAATGACAGCCGTTTTAGAACATTACGCGGCCAGAAAAATCGTTTTGGTGCAGTGAATGAGCTGGGGGTTTTTGCCATGACGGATAAGGGGCTTCTGGAAGTTAAAAATCCTTCAGCTATCTTCCTTTCTCGCAGTGAAGAAATCAGTGCCGGCAGTGTAGTTATGGTGATCTGGGAAGGCACTCGACCTTTACTGGTTGAAATTCAGGCTTTAGTGGATGATTCACAATTAAGTCATCCCCGGCGAGTTGCTGTGGGGCTGGATCAGAACCGTCTGGCAATGCTGCTGGCAGTATTACACCGTCATGGCGGATTACAGATTGGCGATCAGGATGTGTTCGCCAATGTAGTCGGCGGGGTAAAGGTGAATGAAACGTCTGCAGATCTGGCTCTATTGCTGGCCATTGTATCAAGTTTTAGAAACAGGATATTATCACCTGATCTGGTGGTTTTTGGTGAAGTTGGTCTTTCCGGTGAAATACGTCCTGTTCCCAGTGGTCAGGAACGATTGTATGAAGCTGCCAAACATGGATTTAAAAAAGCCATTGTGCCTTTTTCAAATCGACCCAAAAACAGGCTGAATGGAATGGAAGTCGTTGCTGTAAAAAATCTATCCGAAGCACTTATTGCAATGTCATAAATTTTGCAATGTCATAAATTATTGTAATTACTTGTGAATATTTTTCCTACAAAATTAAGCATTTAAATTAAATTAATGCCGTTTTAAGGTTACTTTTAGTACTAAAGTACAATATAACAATCCGTAAAACACATATAAAGTTAAGTCATAGCCAGGAATGCTGCCAGTAAAAACTTTACTGAGATTGTAAATATTATGGAACAAACTATTTTCTTCAAAACAGGTAATAACAATGGCACAGGCAATTGGTCAGGTAATTTTTATTTCAGGTAATGTAAAAGCAGTAGACAGTGCTGGAAATGAGCGGGCACTGGATATTAACTCCATGGTTTTTCTTGGAGAAACGATTGTTACTGAAGGAGCTGACAGCAGAGTGATGCTGAAAATGGATAATAATCAGGCTATTACCATGGGGAGAAATGACAAGCTAACTCTGGATAGTGATATCTATGATCCTAATGTATTACCTCCTGAAGAAAGTATTGCTTCGGTAGAAGATATTCAACAAGCCCTGTTAAATAATCCTGATTTTGATCCCACTGAACTGGAAGCCACTGCTGCAGGCGATGGAAATGTTGGTGATAGCAGTGCCGAACCCATTATTATTACCCATAATCAGCAAACAGTTGAGTTTGATTTTCTTGAAACAGAAGGTATAACCAACGAACAAATAATAATTGATGACTTTCAAACGCAAAATAATGGTATTAGTAATACAAGTTTTACAGGAAATATTCCCAATACTGCTCCAAATAATGAACCTTCTGCGGCTGTTGATACTCTGTCAGTAAGTGAAGACTCAATTGCTACTGTGATAGACGTTTTGTCCAATGATACCGATCTGGACGGCGATACTTTAAGTGTTACAGGTATTACTCAGGCAACTAATGGAATAGTCACCTTAATCAATGGTGTGGTTAGTTATACGCCTAATGCCAACTATAACGGTACAGACAGTTTTACTTACACCATTAGTGATGGCAATGGTGGAACAGATACCGCGACCGTTAATTTAACCGTCACCCCGGAGAATGATGCACCGGTTGCAGTAAATGACTCTCAGTCTGTGACAGAAGATGCCAGTGCGACAGTGATTGATGTGCTGACTAATGATACTGATTTAGACGGAGATACTTTAAGTGTCACCGGTGTAACTCAACCTGCCAATGGTGTGGTGACCCTGGTCAATGGTGTGGTTAGTTATACGCCTAATGCAAATTACAATGGTTCGGATAGCTTTACCTACACCATTAGTGATGGTCATGGTGGGACGGATACGGCGACCATTAATTTAACCGTCACCCCGGAGAATGATGCACCGGTTGCAGTGAATGACTCTCAGTCTGTAGCGGAAGATGCCGGTGCTACAGTGATTGATGTGTTGACTAATGATACCGATTTAGACGGAGATACTTTAAGTGTCACCAGTGTAACTCAACCTGCCAATGGTGTGGTGACCCTGGTCAATGGTGTGGTGTCTTATACCCCTGATGCAAATTACAATGGTTCGGACAGCTTTACCTATACCATTAGTGATGGCAATGGCGGGACGGATACGGCCACTGTAAACCTGACTATAGATCCACAAAATGATGCGCCAGTTGCAGTAAATGACAGTCAGTCTGTAGCAGAAGATGCCAGTGCGACAGTGATTGATGTGTTGACTAATGATACCGATTTAGACGGAGATACTTTAAGTGTCACCGGTGTAACACAGCCTGCCAATGGAACCGTCACTTTAATCAATGGTGTGGTGTCTTATACCCCTGATGCAAATTACAATGGTTCGGACAGCTTTACCTACACCATTAGTGATGGTCATGGTGGGACGGATACCGCCACTGTAAACCTGACTATAGATCCACAAAATGATGCGCCAGTTGCAGTGAATGACTCTCAGTCTGTGACAGAAGATGCCAGTGCGACAGTGATTGATGTGCTGACTAATGATA
>JALVAL010000315.1 GCA_027011205.1 Gammaproteobacteria bacterium | reverse complement strand
ATTTTCAATATTTAAAAACAGCAAAAAAGAAATTTTCATGATTTGATGCTGGTTAAAATGCTAAAAAACAGATTTTTGCACCATTATGGTTCTAAATAAACTATTTTAAATAAAGAGTTTGAAAAGCATAAATAAGAGAGAGGGAAGGGGATACCGAAAAGTCTATAGAGATATATTAAAACAACTGCTCTGATGGGGTAACTGTCAGAGCAGTTGTTAGTAGTACAAGTTACTTATTTAGCCTTAGCTGCTGGAGCTGGCTTAGCAGGAGCAGCCTGAGGGGCTACTGGTGCGGGGTAATAAGGACGAGGTGCATAACCGTAGTAAGCGGGCTGATTTGCATAATTGTTACGACCATCAAAACGGCTGTTCATGTTGTTATAGCCGTTGTAGTTGCTATAGCCATTACCATAAGCTGAACCACGAGTGTTACCTTTACCACGACCACGGCCGCGTGCTTTAATAGTGATTTCTACATCACCATCCATGTCGCTGTCCATGCTGCCGTCGCCCCAACCACTACCATAGCCATTACCATAGCCGTTGTTGTTCCAGTTGTTCTGACCATTGCCATTCCAGTTAGTATTAGAATTGCTGTCATCACCCCACCAGGCATTGGCAGTCATAGAAACAACAGAAGTTGCAATAGCAGCAGCAATAATTAATTTTTTCATTTTATACTCTCCAGTATGTGTTTTATCTTAAACTAAGTGAATCGGATTAATACCTCATCCGGTTAATGTGTTTACGTTGATTTTTTTATTTACATTCAACTTGGATATAGTATATTAGGTTTAATTAATATTAGCAAGACTTAATATTAATTTTTTTATAAAATTGTTCTACTCTTTGTGATTAACACAAAGGGTAATAATTATCTCATTATCCTGCTCTTTAATATCTATCACTTCATGCCCATTGATCCGGCACCAGGCCGGAATATCTGCTTTAACGCCCGGATCAGTACTTGTTACGACCACCTTATCACCCGTTTTGAGTTGCGCCACAGCATCCTGTGCTCTGATAACAGGCAGCGGACATAATAAACGACGAGCATCCACATAGTGCAGCTCATTACTCATATTATCCATTCCCTGTTTATATTTTCTGGTGCCATGGGCGCAATAGTAAAGTTCTGTTCGGTACCATCACTCTGGCGAATAGTTAATGTCACCTGGGCAGCATTTTTACCCTGACTGTATCGTGCCACCAGAGCCAGAGCCTGTTGTTTTTCCTGATCCGTTTTAAACTCACCATCGACCAGACAAAGTGCACCGGGGTGGCTAGTTGGGAAAATAGACATAAACTGATTTTTATAGCCCTGCATAAAACGGTTTTCACCTTCTTCACGACCAATAATCAGTTTCAGATAGGGAGCCAGCCTGAAATGCCGCCCCATTTTTAGCATAATGATATCATCCAGCTCATAATTTCGAGAGGGACGGTTATGCCACATATCCTGTAATTTAATCGCATAATTTTCATCCGTCAGCATACAGCAGCCGCCCGCTGGCTGGGCATAGTCTTTAAAACCGAACTGTTGTGCCAGAGCCATTTGCGGTTTACGGGTACGACCGCTGAAATCATATAATCTGTCTCTGTCCAGCCAGCCTTCACGTTCAGGCAGGGTTTCCGGTAATTGTCTGGCACAGAGCGGACGAACCAGTAAATCATCACCGCCGGATTCTTTAGCCACTACCGGCATGGTTTCCCTTCGCTGCGACATGGGGCGCTGACCAACCACTTCACCGGTAATAATAAAGTCAAAATCATGTTCTTTAATCCATTGCACGGCTTTTTTAACCATAAAGGTTTTGCAATCCAGACAGGGATTTACATTTTTTCCATAACCATGTACTGGATTGAGCAGAATATCCTTATACTCATCAACCACATCCACAATGTGCAGCTTGATGCCCAGTTGTTCCGCAACCCATAAAGCATTATTACGCTTTTGTTTATCTTTGTGTTTTTTTCTTACCGCATGGGTATGACCTTCTACACAAAAGCCGGTAAAGAAATTAATGCCTTCTACAAGAATACCCTGTTCCTGAATGACTTTGACGGCCAGCATGGAATCCAGACCACCGGAAATCAGAGCCACTGCTTTGCGTTTTTGTTTCATTTGACTACTTCAGTTTTATTTTCAAAGCAGCAATTATAACAAAAAAGCAGAATACCGATAGCTGAGTATTTTAAATACCGGATAAATGCTATTGTCTGAAATTAAATTACCATACTCTTCAGTGAAGTTTTAATTTAGTTTGATGGCGGGCAAGGGGGAAGACTCCCATTTTCCCCGGCTCAATCAGATATTATTTTTCAGCTTTAGTTGCATAATCAGTAAATTTATTTAGCGCGCCGGAAATCTTCTTAAGTAATTTATTTCTATCGGTTATGCTATGACGTCCGGCAATATAATCCGGTGAATTATAAGCCAGCCAGACTTTGCCGTCGGCATCTTTCCAGGCCATTGCTTTTAAAGGCAGGTCAATTGCAGTGGTTGGTGAACTCTGCATCAGCAGAGTTCCTGTTTTCGGATTACCAAAAATTAATAATTGAGTATCAGTCATGCTAAGACCAGCTTTTGCCGCCCCTTTGGCGTGATCAACACGGGTAAAAATAGTCAGCCCTTTTTTTAATAATATCTGCTCCAGACGATTGAGTGTTTCGGTCACACTATAGACACTGGGCTTGATAATGAGACCATCAATTTCTTTAGGCTGTGCCATAGCCAGACTGGCCAGAGAGAGCAGCAGCATCAGTATCGTGATTTTAATCAGTTTCATTATTATGCAATCCTTTTTTATTTGTCGATGTTTTTCTGACTCTGTAAGTTACCATAAATTCAATAACCAGAGCTATAGGTGTATTCCATAGCTCTGCATTAAGCTCTCTATTATATTCATGGAAATATGAAGATATTGTGATCACCGCCTTAATCCATAAAAATGACGCCTATTTCACTCAAATTAACGATTTGAAAAGTGCTTTGGGGTATAATTACGTCCTTTTAATCATATAGATAGATGTCAGATAATATAATGTCAGAAAATACCATTGCATCCAGTACAGCTGATGTATCCACCTTTCAGGGACTGATTCTAGCCCTGCAAAACTATTGGGCCCAAAAAGGCTGTGTTCTGCAACAGCCCTATGATATGGAAATGGGTGCCGGAACTTTTCATCCGGCCACATTCCTCAGAGCTATTGGACCCGAGCCCTGGAGTGCCGCCTATGTACAGCCCTGCCGCCGTCCTACCGATGGCCGATACGGCGAAAATCCCAACCGCCTGCAGCATTATTATCAGTTTCAGGTGGTCATTAAACCTTCTCCACTGGAAATACAGGAGTTGTATCTGGGTTCATTAAAAATGCTCGGTATTGATCCGCTGGTACATGATATCCGTTTCGTTGAAGATAACTGGGAATCACCGACTCTGGGTGCCTGGGGTCTGGGCTGGGAAGTCTGGCTCAATGGTATGGAAGTGACTCAGTTTACCTATTTTCAACAGGTAGGCGGTCTGGACTGCAGACCGGTTACCGGTGAAATTACCTATGGTCTGGAACGTATTGCCATGTATCTTCAGGGGGTCGAAAGTATTTATGATCTGGTCTGGACCGATGGTCCTCTGGGTAAAGTGACCTATGGTGATGTATTCCACCAAAATGAAGTGGAAATGTCGGCCTATAATTTTGAACAGGCGCCGGTGGATAATCTGTTTCAGCAGTTTGATCATCTGGAAATCGAAAGCAAACGCCTGATTGAAGAAGGGCTTCCTCTACCGGCTTATGAAATGATGATTAAAGCCTCTCATGCGTTTAATCTTCTGGATGCCCGTCATGCCATTTCCGTCACTGAACGGGCACGTTTTATCGGCAGAGTACGAGGACTGGCTCGTGCAGTGGCACAGGCTTATTATGATCGCCGTGAAGCTCTCGGCTTTCCTATGGCTGCAGCTTCCGCAGAATAAAATACTGATACTGTATAGTTAGCCGTATTATTAACAGCAAATTTATAATAGCGCCCTGACCAGCGGCAAAAAATTGGATCTTAAAATAATGTCAGACAACAAAGATTTATTACTTGAACTTGGCACCGAAGAACTACCGCCAAAAGCCCTCAAAGGACTGGCTCAGTCTTTTTGTGATGGGGTTGCCAAAGGACTGGATGATGCCAGCCTGAATTACGATGCAATAAAAATTTATGCCACACCCCGACGTCTGGCTTTATTGATCAATAACCTGTCAACCACTCAGGCGGATAAATCGGTACAACGTCGCGGTCCCGCAGTGCAGGCAGCATTTGATGAAGAAGGCTGCCCCACAAAAGCAGCCATCGGTTTTGCCCGCTCCTGTGGCGTTGAAGTCGAACAGCTGAGCAAGCAGGAAACCGATAAAGGAGCCTGGCTGGCTTATACCGTAGAAGAAAAGGGCAAACCTGCAGCACAGTTAATACCGGCTATTTTCCAGGGCGCACTGGATAAATTACCCATTCCTAAACGTATGCACTGGGGCGATCTGGATGCCCTGTTTGTACGTCCGGTACACTGGGCGGTTATACTTTTTGGTGATGAAGTTATTCAGGCTGATATTCTTAGTGTTACGACATCCAACAGGACCCGAGGGCATCGTTTCCATCATCCTCAGGCCATTACTTTAGATTCCGCATCTGAATATGAAGCCGTACTAAAAGACAAGGGGCAGGTAATCGCTGATTTTAATACTCGCCGAGAAATAATCCGTAAACAAATTCTAACTGTTGCACAACAGGCTGGCGGTACCGCAATTATCGATCCGGATTTACTGGATGAAGTAACCAGTATGATTGAATGGCCCGCAGCCATTATAGGTGAGTTTGAAACTCATTTTCTGGATGTCCCTGCAGAAGCCCTGATTTCTGCCATGAAAAAACATCAGAAATATTTTCATCTGGTAGATGATAATAACAGGCTGATGGCTTACTTTATTACTATTAGTAATATCGAAAGTTCCGATCCGCAGCAAATTAAAAAAGGTAACGAAAGGGTTATTCGACCCCGGCTTTCTGATGCCAGTTTTTTCTGGTCACAGGATAAAAAAGACGCCCTGGAAAATAAGCTTGAGCGTTTAAAAACGGTTGTTTTTCAAAACAAACTGGGTACTGTCTACGATAAAACTCAGCGTGTTACTGATCTGGCAGGACGGGTTGCCGGAGAGCTTAACGCCGATCCGGCTCAGGCCAGACGGGCAGCACAATTGGCCAAGTGTGATTTAATGACTGAAATGGTTAATGAATTCCCTGATCTGCAGGGTATTATGGGTCGTTACTATGCACTCAATGATGGTGAAGATGAAGCCGTTGCTATTGCCCTGGACGAACAATATATGCCGCGTTTTTCCGGCGATAAAACACCCTCAGGTCAAATTGGACAGGTTCTGTCTATTGCCGAACGCATTGATACATTAATGGGTATTTTTGCACTGGGGCAGATCCCCAGTGGTGATAAAGATCCCTTTGCCTTAAGACGTGCTGCTCTGGGACTGTTAAGAACCATTATTGAAAACAAACTGGCGCTGAATGTTCCTCAGTTATTACAGCAGTCCGCACGGTTATTTACAGCTGATGTTCAGGCTGATAAAGCCTGTGAAGCGGTGTATAAATTTATGCTGGATCGTCTTAAAGGTTATTTCGCTGAGCAGAATATCCATACCGATGTATTTGATGCGGTACTGGCTGTTACCCCGTCACAGCCTTATGACTTTGCCTTACGCATTGAAGCGGTTAATCAGTTTAAACAGCTGGAGGCTGCCGAATCCCTGGCGGCTGCCAACAAACGTATTAGCAATATCCTAAAAAAATATACAGCTGAAATAGCCGACAGCATTGATGAATCATTATTAGTTGAAACGGCTGAACAAAATCTTGCCCGGCAACTGCATACAGCAACCACTAAGGTAGAACCCTTATTAGCTCAGTCTGCATATACTCAGGCACTCACAGAATTATCCACATTACGGGATGTAGTGGATAAATTCTTTGATGATGTGATGGTTATGACTGATGATGATGCCTTAAAAAATAATCGTATTGCCTTATTAAACCAGCTGCATAAACAGTTTATGCAGGTTGCTGATCTGTCCTTATTACAAGCCTGACAATGAAGCAATTCATTATTCTGGACAGGGATGGCGTCATAAATCATGATTCGGATCAGTTTATTAAATCTGCAGAAGAATTTATTGTTCTTCCCGGCAGTCTGGAGGCTATTGCCCGGCTCTGTCAGGCAGGTTATAAAATCATTGTGGCCACCAACCAGTCCGGTATTTTTCGTCAGTTATTCAGTCTTAATACCTTAGAGGTCATGCATAATAAACTTCAGCAATTACTGCAACCGATAGGGGGCCATATTGAGCAATTTTATTTTTGTCCGCATGGTCCCGATGATAAGTGCCACTGTCGTAAACCATTGCCCGGCATGATACTGCAGATAGCTAAAGATTTTTCACTTTCAACAGATGAATTATCCAGCACTTATGTTGTTGGTGATTCACTGCGAGATCTGGATGCTGGTCTAGCTGCCGGAACGAAGGTAGCGCTGGTAAAAACCGGTAAGGGCCTTGACAGCCTGAAAAAAATAACTGAGGAACATTTAACTCAATATAGTCATGTTCCGGTTTATAATGATCTGGCTGATTTTACCCATCACCTACTGCAAGCTTCAATAAGGGATTAACTATGGCTTATATCCGTTCAGTTATCTTTATATTGTTTATGTGGGTATCTATACCTATTGCCACTACCCTGTTTTTACTGGCCTATCCAATACCGTACCACTACCGTTCTAAATTCATTGCTTTATGGTCAAGATTTACCCTGTTTATGCTGGGTCTGATCTGTAATTTAAAATATCAAATATCCGGTCAGGAAAATATCCCTGAAAAACCCTGTATTATTTTCTGCAAACATCAGTCCACCTGGGAAACCATGGCTCTGCAATTATTATTTATACCCGAAGTGTGGATTTTAAAACGGGAATTATTATGGGTGCCTTTTTTCGGCTGGACACTGGCATCTATGAAATCCATTGCCATTGATCGAAAAAGCGGCAAGAAAGCTCTGAAGAAAATTGTTACTGATGGAACTAAACGTCTGCAGGAAGGACACTGGGTTATTATTTTTCCCGAGGGTACCCGTACCCGGCCAGGACAAAAAGAAAATTACAAAATTGGTGGTGCCATGCTGGCCAGTGCCTCCGGTTTTGATGTTCTGCCTATTGCACATAATGCCGGAGAATTCTGGCCTAAAGGACAATTATTAAAAAAACCAGGTACCATTAAAATGCTTATTGGCCCGCTAATTAAGTCTCAGGAATTAAAAACCAAAGAGATTAATCAGCAGGCAGAACTATGGATTGAAAGTACCGTTAAAGAGCTATATGAAAAGAACTATTCAAACTTGGAGTGATTGTTTTTTAGCTGGATTTTTTTACAAATTTGGTCAGGATCACAATCTGCTGACCACTGACTCTGCCTTCAATCTGTTCTGGGTTATCCGGGACTAATGAAATTCCTCTTACTGCGGTTCCACGTTTTGCAACAAGACTGCTTCCTTTTACATTCAGATCTTTAGTTATTGTTATAGTATCACCAGCCTGTAGTACCACGCCATTACAGTCAAGATGTTTAATACTATCAGCCTCTTCATCTTTACTGTCAGCCTGTGCCCAGTTTAAAGTATCATCATCCAGATACAGCATATCCAGTAGATCCTGTGGCCAGCCCTCAGAGCGAAGACGGTTTAATAGACGCCAGGCCATAACCTGAATGGCCGGGACCTGACTCCACATACTGTCATTTAAACAACGCCAGTGGTTTGCATCCATTTTTTCCGGATTTTCAATCTGCTCAAGACAGCTATCACAGAGTAAAATACTCTGCTCCGCTGTGCCATCTGAATCGGGTGGTATAGCATAGACAGACAGATTATTTTCACTATTGCATAATTCACATTTTGAATTACTGCGTTGCTGCAATTGTTTTTCAATACTCATCATTCACTCTTATTATTTAATTTTAACAGTTCTTCCAGCAGACTTTCCATTAATAGTTTTGCCTGCTCATCCAGATTTTTTGCTAATACCCCTAAATCTCTTTCGCCATCTATCAGCGGTTTCAACATCACTGCAAACTGGCGCATACCCGGTGCCTGAGACATTTGCTGCGCCATGACAGCCAGCGTGGACAAGGCCTGGGCATCTCCATTTGAAGCGGCCTGTATCATAGTAGCCAGACCGGGAGCCGCCATAGCAGCTTCTGATTTATCAACAGCCTTAGGCAGTTGAGTCGCATCCTGTATAGCC
>JALVAL010000314.1 GCA_027011205.1 Gammaproteobacteria bacterium | reverse complement strand
ATTTTGGAATGTTGGGGCCGAGGGCTTTACCGATTGCGGATGCAAAACCTTTTACAGAACTGTCCGGCATTTCCTGTAAAGTTACATGGGAAATTACTATAACATTTGCATGAAATGCCTCGTCGGTTAAGAGGGCCAGAATTGTTTCGAGGGATTGTTGGGCGGTGTTGTACCACTGACGGCCATCCCGTGCTGTGGGGTTCATTCCGGTTGCCCATGCGAGTGCTGCTCGACCAAGGGATGATAGACTGTCAAGAACAAAAATTGTATCTTTGCCCCATTCAGCGGGAATGCTTTCATCAGACCACTTGGTCATAAGTTTTGTGGCCTCAACATAGGCCTTGGGTGAACCCTTAATAACGGGGCCAAGTGGTCCGGCCTTGTATTTATCCCGGCAACTTTCGTAATCCACAAGGGAAATTTTTTCCGGGCATTCCTTCATAATGAAATTTTTCAAAACTTCCACCCCATTATCAAGGTCGAGGATGCGGAGTTTGTAACCAGCCTTTACGAGGGAAGTGAGGGAACCAGTTTTACCTGTCCCGGAAGTTCCAATGTACATTAATTTTGTATATTTACCTGATGTGTGTTCTGATAGTTGTGGCATTTTTTTATTCCTTTATATTAGCATTTATTACTTTTTGTAAATATAGTTTCCCGGCCTCAGTAATTTTATACTTAAAATGTTGACCCTTCTTTATAAATTTCATACGACGTAAATAACTTGTAGCTTCATTATATGCAGCACCATAGATTATATCTTTAGCTTCAATTCCTGCAAAGCGAAATAAAACCTTTGTGTCATATGATATTGGCCCATTTACTATTTTTTGTAATTTATCTCTTCGATCTTTTGGAATGAATTTCATTTTTTATTTATCCTCGGTAGAACATAATTTTTATTTAAGACTTTCATCCCCAAGATACCAAGCTATTACACCGACTATCCAAGCAAAGCCAACACTTAATACTGCATAACCAAAACCATTTGTTACGGTTAAGAATAGTCCTAAAATAAATATTGCCCAAGCTATTGCCCAAGCTATTACATATTTATATTTTGCCATTTTTTATTTACCTTTGTTTCAGTGGGTCCCACATATTTGTATCTTGATTAAACTTACCCTTCAAAAATTGCTCACGAATACCCGGGTTCTTTGAGCACACATCACGGTACTCGCATCCACCATAGTTAGAACAGCTTTCCAAATTCATTGGGAAATTTTTTTCATCCTGCCCTTTTTCAGCACAGGATTGTGCAAACTGTAAGTAATGAATTGTATTCAATCGCCACTCTTCCAATTGTGCATTGGTTCGTGAGGTGAATGATCGGGTAAAACGGGAAAATCCTATAGCAATTTGAGCCGCGTCAATGATTACACCCTTCACTGGAATACCAAAAATAATCTGACCGGCAAATGTATACCCAGACATTTGTTGATCGGGATTGAACTGTTTGAAATAGTAATCTGAAATAGTGGACTTGGTAGTCTTTTGGTCCATTATATAGTTATCACCACCATAATCTACTAAGCGATCAAGGTGCCCGCAATAGATAATATCAGGTGCGAGTTCAATACGGAATGAATATTCCACTGCGGGTTTGCCATCGGATAGAATTACAACTGGAGTATTTTCATCATCCTTAAATTCTTCAACGTACCATATGATAGTACGAATAAGGTTTTCGCGGGTCTTATTACCATCGGATGAAACCCAAGGATAACCTTGGCGATTTCCATCTTTATCCTTGATAATGTTTACCCCGTGTGGGTAATTAATATCACCCTCAACTGAAGGTTCTGTCCGATAAGTCCAAGTGGATATAAGAGTTTCTTTTACCACTGCTTCCAGTGCTTCATCAGAAGTTTTACCTTCGGTTACATATTTGTAATAATGCTCTAATGCGGTTGCGTACCAGCCGCCGAATAAAAGATGCGGGGATACCTCACGTGGTGTCCAGTTTTGCATCATTTTATAGAAGTATTTTCTGGGGCAGGTCATTATCAATTTTATTGATGTGCTGTCCCATGATGTTTGTACACCGTCTGTGAATGAGGAATTTTGAGAGAGATCATATATCATTTTTGTACCCTGAATTTTTTATATGATTAAAGGATTTTGGACAGGTCCAATTTACCTGTTACAGCTTGGGCTGCGGCCTGAGTCGGAGTTTTCTTTGCAGGTGCTTTGCCGGCACTCATATTTCCCAGTTGGAATTTGACTCGGTTTTCCCGATAGACTTTTACGATTTCTCGTATATCGGATTTGGTAAGTTCCAACGGGTCTCTTGCAAATAATTCTTGAATGGTTGACATGGGGGATTTCCTATATTGTGGTATCAAATTCTTCCGGAAGTGG
>JALVAL010000313.1 GCA_027011205.1 Gammaproteobacteria bacterium | reverse complement strand
CATTTATATGGCCCAGGTATTAATTAAATTAATAATCTTTTCTAGTGGAAGAATGTCTAAATCTGTAGTTATTTTTTTTGCCTGTAATGGCATACCATTGACAATGGCAGTTGATTCACACTCTGCCACACACCTCGCCCCCTTTTCTGAAAGCAATTTACAACCCAGGGCACCATCATTACCAATTCCGGTTAAGATAACACCTAACATCCGGACTTTATCAGATATTTTTGAGACCGATGAAAATAAATAATTAATATCCGGATTATAATGGTTTGGTCTGAGTGGTTGCTGTTTAAAACTCAATCCGTTTAAGCCCATTTCAACTGAGGTCTGTGAGCTACAGACATAAACAGTAGCGGCTGACAACAGCTTATTATTACTGGCCTCTTCAACTTCAAAAAAACAGTTTGAATTAAGCTGCCGGATAAAACTGGGGATGAATTCTGCCCCCATATGCTGAGCAATGATAATTGTTGCCTTAGAGTTTCTAACTAAAGACGATAGAATTTTTTTAATATGCCCGGGACCTCCGGTAGAGGCTCCAATAAGCACTATTTTAGGATGTTTTGAATGTTTCCAGCTGGGCATTTAAATTCTCAGTCATGGTATTTAAATGTTCCGCTGCTGAAGCGATTTCCTCAACACTACGTGCATTATTGGAGGATATTGTATTTATTTCCTGCATTTTACTAACCACTACCTCAACACCATTTCCCGTTTTTTCAAAATCAGAGACCGTTTTATCTGTTGTCTCTGTTGCACTGCTCACAATGGTTACAATTTTATTGATATTGGTATCCACGGTTTTAGCTACATTCGCCAGCTCCTGGATCTCCTCAGAGTTTGAATTCATACTGCTGCTGGCCTGTTCAACAGATACTATAATTTCATTAATAGTTTCATTAATTTCAGTCAGACTATGCTGAGTATTTTTAGCCAGATTCCTGACTTCATCAGCAACCACCGCAAACCCCCGGCCATGTTCTCCAGCTCTGGCTGCCTCAATAGCCGCATTTAATGCCAATAAGTTAGTTTGTTCAGCAATATTGGATATCACATCCAGAATCACTTTAACATCTACCGCTTCTTTGGATAATTTATCCATTTTATCGGCCATTTCAACTTCTACTGAGGCGGTTCTCTGTACCCGATGAGTCATTTGAACAATTTCATCCCGGGCATTATTCAGCTCTTTATTAGCAATTAATATTTCTGCTTTACTTTCTTTGGCCACTTCAATCGATGAATCAATTTCAGTTTTTATCTGATCAGAATACTCACAACAATCATTAATAATGACCACAGACTTCTCAACATTATTTCCCACCCCTAAGGAACTGGTTGATAATTCGTGAGCAATAGATGCATTTTCTGATGAGGATTGTTTGACTTCATTGAGTACATTTTTAAGAGAACTTAATAAATTATTAACACTTTTTGCCATAGATTGAATTTCAAGCGGTGCATTGGTATCCAGTGTTTTTGTTAAATCATTGCTTTTTTCAATCTCCCGTATGGTATTGAGAAAAATATTAATGGGTTTAAGCATGCTATAATTTATCATGATTAAAGATACTAAAATAATTAATACTAATAAAATCAGTACTTCTAAAATAATCTGATTCCTGATTTTATGGGGGGTTATCAACACTTCGGCCTCATCAATTTCTGACATAATGGCCCATTCAACATCTCCCTGACCTATTTTAATCGTGGAATAAGCCGATAAAACTGGATTGCCCTCATAATTAATCACGATTTGAGTATCTGTTTTACCGGAAAAGGCTTCTCTGGTGACCAAAGTATCTACCTGACCAGTCTCCGGGCTGGAAAATGAGGCTTTCAAAGAATGCCTCTCAGGATCCAGATAGCTATCGCTTCTCATCAGTTTGTCTGAACCGACCAGATAATCTTCCTGGGTATCACCATAGCCTTTGCGATATTTCATTATCCGATTAATGGCTTTAGATGAAAGCTGAAAGACCAGTACCCCCACGACCTCACCCTTTTCCTTGACCGGTGTCCCCAGAAACATGGCAGGTGCATTATTACTCGGCTGGTAAGGCTTCATATCAACAAAGGTAGGACGATTATTGGCTAAAGTTTTACGCCAGACTTCAGCCAGACCGCTGTTTTTTAACGGCCCGCTACTGAGGTTGGTGCCATAGTCTGATTCTTTGCTAGCAGTGTACATAACATGCCCGTGTGCTTTGCAAATTACCAATACATCAGAATAACCATAATCTTTAATATAGCCCTGAAAAAAAGCTTCATGCGGGGCAGTTTTTTCTTTAACTTTAACATTAGTCACAGGAAAAGAATCATTACTTTTAACATTTAATTCATTATGAACCTGTTTTAAAT
>JALVAL010000312.1 GCA_027011205.1 Gammaproteobacteria bacterium | reverse complement strand
GTATAGTATAATAGTGGCTGATTGTAACATAAGTCCTACAAACTTCCTAGATTGAATAATTCAGCAGATTTTCCAGCCATTCATGCAAAATAGAAACAAATTGTAACAATTTACCCGCTAATGACCTCACAAATTAACATTTCTCAATGCTTAATTATTGCTGTTCAATCGTTCTGACGACGCAAAAAAGCAGGGATATCAAGATATTTCAGATCTTCTGCTTCAGCTCCGGGATGAAAATCACCACCGGCTACTTTTTGTGATTCCATCACAATTTCTTCTTCCACTATAGCTGTTTTATCAATCGTTGGAATGGTTCCAATTTTCTCCTGATCAGGTCTGACCAGTTTGATTTCTGGTTTTTCTTCCTGTGCAGCACGACCAATACCAATACCTGTGGCAACAACGGTGACTCGCATTTCACCGCTCATATCCGGGTCAATTACAGTACCCACCACAACGGTAGCATTGTCAGCTGAAAAAGCTTTAATGGAGTTACCTACTTCTTCAAACTCACCAATAGACATATCCATTCCAGCGGTTACATTCACCAGAATACCTCTGGCACCTGACAGATCCACATCTTCCAGTAATGGACTGGAAATCGCGCGTTCAGCTGCATCAGTCGCACGAGTCTCACCGGTGGCACTGCCGGTACCCATCATGGCCATACCCATTTCTGACATAACGGTGCGTACATCAGCAAAATCCACATTAATCAGACCGGGACGGGTGATCAGCTCAGAAATGCCCTGTACCGCGTTAAGCAGCACATTATTGGCTTCTTTAAAAGCATCCAGCAAAGTGGTTCCCTTGCCTAAAACAGATTGCAGTTTTTCATTAGGGATGGTAATTAATGAATCCACATATTCGCGCAATTCATTAATACCTTCGTCTGCCTGTCCCATACGACGAGGACCTTCCCACGGAAAAGGTTTAGTCACTACGGCCACGGTCAAAATTCCCATATCTCTGGCAATTTCTGCCACGATGGGCGCGGCACCGGTTCCAGTACCACCACCCATACCGGCAGTAATAAACAACATATCTGTGCCTTCAATCGATTCCATAATACGATCACGATCTTCAATTGCTGCTTCGCGACCAACGGTTGGATTAGCACCAGCACCCAGACCCTTGGTAATTTCATTACCAATTTGCAATACTGTGCGGGCAGATGAATTTGCCAGCGCCTGAGCATCTGTATTGGCGCAAATAAAATCCACCCCGTCCAGACTGCTGTTAGCCATATGTTCAACGGCATTACCTCCACCACCGCCAACACCCATGACTTTAATTACCGCACGATCACTTGTTGTATCCATTAATTCAAACATTTCAACCTACTCCTTCTTTATATTTCACAGCCAATGAAAAATATAAAAACTATTTAAAATTAAAAAAATTATCTAAAACACACATTTTAGATATCCCAACCATCTCTGAATCATTAGATCCATTCAGAGTTAAAAATTACCCTGAAACCATTTTTTCATTCTGGCCAGAATAGCCGACAAGCCTCTGCTTTCCGGAAATTCAAAGCCACCATGTTCCTGATTCTGTTTTCCAAACAGGATTAGCCCCACGCCTGTAGCAAAACGTGGATCCTTTACCATGTCAGTTAATCCTTCTATCTCCAGAGGTACTCCAATACGTACCGGCATATGAAAAACTTCTTCTGCCAGCTCCACAGCCCCTTCCATTTTTGAACTGCCTCCAGTTAAAACCAGACCGGAGGCACAAAATTCTTCCAGACCACTACGCTGTAATTCATTTTTAATCAGCGTAAACAATTCTTCATATCGAGGTTCCACAACCTCTGCCAGAACCTGTCGTGCCAGGCGACGTGGAGGACGATCACCGACACTGGGTACTTCAATCGTTTCTTCCGGGTTAGTCAGCTGGCGTAATGCGCAGGCATGTTTTATCTTAATTTCCTCAGCATATTTAGTCGGTGTTCTTAATGCCACAGCAATATCATTAGTAACCTGATCTCCAGCTACTGGAAAGACCTTGGTATGGCGAATAGCACCATTGATGAGAATGGCTACATCCGTGGTACCTCCACCTATATCCACCATACAGACGCCCAGTTCTTTTTCGTCTTCTGTCAGTACTGAATTACTCGATGCCAGCTGCTCCAGAATAATATCATCTACTTCCAGATCGCAGCGATGTATGCATTTAATAATATTCTGTACCGCACTTTCAGCACCTGTTACCATATGCACGTCTACTTCCAGCCTGACTCCAGACATACCTACGGGTTCACGAATACCTTCCTGATCATCAATTAAAAACTGTTGGGGCAGGACATGCAGTATTTTCTGATCGGTTGGTATGGCCACTGCTCTGGCCGCATCCATAACC
>JALVAL010000311.1 GCA_027011205.1 Gammaproteobacteria bacterium | reverse complement strand
CAATACAGCAGTATCAACGTCTGATAAAACGTTTAAAACAGGAGTTTGAGGCCACTAATGTAATAGAAAATAGCTTTTCATTATTTACACCATAACCCTTTATCTGAGACAGGTACCTGGGCAGGTTAAACGTCTATTATATAATAACTAAGTTCTTATCTGAATACAGTTAACAAATCCATTGATTTGAAATTTCCTGCAGCGATGCCGGCACCAACAACACTGGCAAATTGTTTAAA
The DNA here is from genome assembly GCA_027011205.1 of Gammaproteobacteria bacterium. Lineage (GTDB taxonomy): Bacteria > Pseudomonadota > Gammaproteobacteria > GRL18 > GRL18 > JANELJ01. Next base: position 2,131 of record JALVAL010000311.1, on the reverse strand, counting down.
GAAATTATTCATTATCTCACTCACTTTTTTTGATTTTACCCTGCACAACAGGATAGTTGTTTCACATTTTTATTGAAGGTTTGTGCGGTTAACTTTAATCCTTCGACCATTGTCAGATAAGGGAATAGTTGATCGGCCAGATCTTCAATGGTCATATTGTTACGAATAGCCAGTGCGGCTGACTGAATGATTTCACCGCCTTCATTGGCTAATACCTGACAGCCAACAATATGACCGGTATCTTTTTCTGCAACCAGTTTAATAAAACCACGAGTATCCATATTGGCCAGAGCACGAGGCACATTGTCTAAATCCAGCGTGCGACTTTCGACTGACATTCCCTGTTCACTGGCTTGCTGTTCAGTTAAACCTACTGTAGCGACTTGCGGATCAGTAAACACCACAGCAGGCATTACTGACAGGTCAAGGGCTACATCATCACCAGTCATATTGCGGGCAGCACGGGTACCGGCAGCTGCTGCAACATAAACAAATTGGGGTTGACTGGTACAGTCACCAGCGGCATAGATAGTTTCTATATTGGTACGCATATGATCGTCAATGATAATAGCGCCGTGTTTATCAGTCTTAAGCCCAATTTTTTCCAGATCCAGAGTGCCTGTGTTGGGAATGCGTCCTGTAGCAACCAGTAATTGTTCACCCTTAACCTCTCCTTTACTGGTCTGTATCCTGAATTGCTGACCATCGTATTGAACAAAATCAGCAGAGGTATTTAACATCACCTTAATGCCTTCATCTGAAAATAACTTTGTCAGCGCGGAACCAATTGCCGCGTCTTCTCTGGATAATAATGATGAACGTGCTAACAGGGTCACATCAGCACCCAGATGATGATATGCCTGAGCCAGTTCCAGTGCGACCACTGAGGCACCAAGAACAAGTAAATGTTTCGGTATAGTTTCTGAAACCAGGGCTTCAGTTGATGTCCAGTAAGGTGTGCTGTCTAAACCGGGAATATGTGGAATAGAGGCTCTGGCTCCGACAGCCAGTAAAATACGGTCGGCATGAATTTCATGCTCAGTAGCATCGGCTTTGGTGATGATTAATGTTTTATTGCCCTTGAATCGAGCCATACCACGCAGTAACTTAATGCCGGGATTTTGTTCCAGAATACTTTCATATTTGGCATAGCGTAAACTTTCCACCCATTTCTGCTGTTGCTCCATCATGGCATTACGATCAATTTCAGGGGTATTCAGGGGTATTCCCTCAATGGGATGATGTCCCTGAAGATGGGCTATATACGCCCCACGGATAAAAATCTTTGATGGTACACAACCGACATTAACACAGGTACCACCAATTACATCGGCTCCTTCAATGAGAGTGACCTGTGCACCTTCTTCAACCGCTTTAAGGGCAGCAGCAAAGGCACCTGATCCCGTACCAACTATGGCAATATTTAAAATACTATCATCATCATTCTTCATGGCGGTATGTTTCCTGATTTATTGACTCTGAATGAAGTTTAAACCCTGTAGTAGGATACGGAGTCAAGTGTATTTTTAAAGTAACTACTCAGCATATTCATCTTTTGCCCGATTTCATCGTTATTTTCGTACTCTACCCTCAAGGGGCACCTGGAAATGGTCACATATTTATATATGCTCACATTTTCCGAGCGCCTCTTTGAGGTAGCGAAGCTATTGTGCCTTGAACTCAGACAAAATCTAAACATGCTGAGTAGTTACTTTTTAAGTTAATTAAAACTGGAAGGTTTTTGGTTATATTAATGCAGCAAAAGCAGTTATATGTGCAGAAAATCCCATATGACGTTGTGGTATTTACCCCATGTGTCAGGATAGATGTCGCCTCTAATTGATAGTAAGATAAACCAGATGGGACGAAGTGAGAAATAAAATGTCTACTCCACATTTACATCAGTCATTTTGCAGGCTTTTTCGATGCAGGAAAAATGTCCGTTAATTGTACTATTTTGTCATTTTAATGAACGTTAAAAATGAATATTTTCTGGTTTTTAATGGCTGCTTTCGTACTTCGAACGTGAGTCCATAAAAATCTACCTATTACTGCAAAGGGACGTTGGCAGCAGTTAAATAATATATTTTGCTTGAATTATATCAAATACCGATATATAGTATTCTTATGC
>JALVAL010000310.1 GCA_027011205.1 Gammaproteobacteria bacterium | reverse complement strand
GATTTGGTATAAAATTGACATTTATCAACTTATTTAGACATATAAGTGGTTTGACATGACTGAGATGGAGTTAGCTGCATATCGAAAAAAGACACGCCAGAGTAAAGTCGTTGATATACTGACCACTAAAGTTGCCTGTAAAGAATGCAGTCTGCACCAGCTCTGTCTCCCCAGTTCAATTGACGGTACGGATCTGGAAAAACTGGATCGAATTATTGAACGCAAACGACCCTTAAAACGGAATGAACACCTGTTCCAGGTGGGCAGCAAGTTTAGTGCTATTTATGTTGTTCGCTCTGGTTCGCTGAAAACTTATTCGCCTACTGTGGATGGACAGGAACAGGTAACCGGCTTTCATCTGCCCGGAGAACTGCTGGGGCTGGATGCCATTGGCAAAGGACAGCATCCCTGTGCGGCAAAAGCTCTGGAAACCACCAGCATCTGTGAAGTGCCTTTTGAAAATCTTGAACACCTGACTCAGGAGCTGCCTACCCTGCAGCATCAGTTATTGCGCCTGATGAGTAAAGAAATTTATGATGATCAGGAATTGATGTTATTGCTGGGTAAAAAGACCGCTGAAGCTCGTCTCTCTGCCTTTCTGTTAAGTATCTCCCTGCGTTTTAAACAGCGCGGTTTTTCTTCCACTGAATTTTATCTCAGTATGTCACGCAATGATATTGCCAACTATCTTGGGCTGGCGGTAGAAACCGTGAGTCGTATGTTTACCCGCTTTCAGGAAGATGGGATTATTAACGCAGAACGTAAGCACATTCTTATTAATGACAGAAAAGCCATGCAGCAGATTGCCGGTATGAATAACTGCTGTGAGGAAGTCGCAAGTGGCGACACTCAGAAGTCGGTGTAAGATAAATTCAGTGCTGTATATTCAGCGTTCAGAAAGAGCACTTTAGTAATCATGAATCATCATCTGAACTCTCAAGTGTGATATTTTCGAATAGTATCGAGTAATTGTTCCGGGGTAATCGGTTTGGTAATAAAATCATCCATTCCTGTTTCCATACAGGCCTTGCGGTCATCTATGGTGGCATTAGCCGTCAGAGCAATAATAGGTATATGCTGATCGTCAGGTTCCTGTTGACGCCACAGTCTGGTTGCTTCCAGGCCATTCATTTCAGGCATACGCATATCCATAAAGACCAGATCAAAATGTTCTCTGGCCAGTGCATCAACGACCTGAACTCCATTCTCTACCCGAGTGGTTTTATGCCCGGCATCGTGCAGAAAGCTGCTTAATACCATGGCGTTTATATCTTCATCTTCGGCAATTAGTATATTCAGGGAAATGTCCATGGGTTTGTTTAATTCATCCTTGCTGATAGGCTTAATGTCCGGAGATAGCAACTCCATCAGAGTATCTCCCAGACGTTCGAAATTAATAGGTTTGGTGACATAAGCATCAAAATAATCATTACCCAGTTCCTGTGCTCTGGCGCGTTGACCCAGATAGCCCAGAAACACTTTTTGAGTTCGTTTCCCTGATGAACACTGGATGCGTGCTATCTGACTGGCCAGTTTAATGGGCAGTTTATGGCTGGCATCATCAGATAAAATAACCAGATCGCAGCTTTTATGCTGCTGACTGGAGAGTTTTATGCCTTGAAGGAGTTCTTTATCAGAGTTATAGCGTTTGATTGCCATACCAAAATATTCACAATAACGTCGAACCACATCAAAATTAGAGTCATTGTCAATCATTATGTCGGCATTTTTACCCATCAGACGCTGTTTATAACGTTCCTGGATATTACCAGATTCCTTAATGGGCAGGCTGAGGGTAAACCAGAAATGGCTGCCTTTTCCAGGATGGCTGTTCAGGCCTATTTCTCCACCCATAAATTCCACCAGTTGTTTGGATATGGTGGTACCCAGCCCGGTTCCGCCAGAGCGGTGTGAAGGTGAGGTGCTGGCCTGGGTAAAACTTTCAAATATTTTGCTTTGCAGGGCTTCGCTGATCCCGATGCCTGTGTCAATAATATCAAATCGCAAATTTACCTGCCGGTGCTCAGAATCTTCTGAAAGTTTGCTTACCTTTAGCTGGACTTCACCCTTTTCGGTAAATTTGATGGCATTGCCCACCAGGTTAAATAAAATCTGTCGGATACGCTGACTGTCCCCGACCACGTAGGCGGGTAATTCGGGATCGATATAAACAATAAAATCCAGATTATGATATTCGGCATTCGGTGATAGTACCGCCAGAACTTCATTAACTGTGTGGTGTAAATCAAAGGTGGAATGGTTTAATTCCAGCTTATTGGCTTCGATTTTGGAGAAATCCAGTATGTCGTCAATCAGGGCATGCAGAGATTTGGAAGCATCCAGCAGGGCTCGGGTATATTCCTGCTGTTCCTTATTTCTGCAGATATTCTGTAACAGGTGTGCAGTACCAATTATACTGCTCATGGGAGTACGAATTTCATGGCTCATAGTAGCCAGAAAATTACTTTTTGCAAGAGTGGCCTGTTCAGCTGCTTTTCTGGCTTTATGCAATTGTTTTATCATAGAATAAAGATAAAGCGGCATGGTGACCAGTACAAAAATTTGTGCTGATGAGCTTAATAGATTATCCGCCCAGGCATTATCAAGATACAATACAATATTATATTGCAGGATGACAAAAATAACGGCAGTTAATAAATAGCTCAGTCCATAACGAGTGCCGTAGGCAATATAAAGCCAGATATAAATAAGGATGAACTCACTTCCCACGCCTCCGGTCAGCATGGCGGCATATGAAGTACAGGAAATATCAAAAAACAGCGTTAAATAGCGACGAAAATGCGATACGGGGTTACGAAAAAGATCCAGTGCCAGTAAAATAGTGACGCTGAAATAAAATAGTGCAAAATTAAAAAAGGTGATATGAGAAATATCAAATTCACCACGGGCGGTGCCCAGCCAGATATAGAAAGAAAGGAACAGGCCCAGGATCAGGCGCACCATGGCAGAGTAAAATTCTTTGCCCTGCTTAACAATTGAAAATGGATACAGTTTCATCAATTCCATGTTTTATAAACTTATGAGGTGAGTCAGCCTCTATGGAAATAAACTCGAGTCTGATGGGGTATTTTTACCTAATAAGCTCAGGATGTAAAATAATTTTCCTATTAGATCTTCCTGCAAAGGAGCGGGTAAGTAAAAAATATATGAAAAAAATTGAAATTACTGCTGAAAACAAGTGCTCTTTCTGTCCGGGCACCAAATGCTGTCAGTATGTTACACAGCAAATTGACAGCCCTCGAAAAAAAGATGATTTTCAGCTGATGCTATGGCAGATTGCACATAAAAATGTGGAGTTTTACAAAGATGAAGATGGCTGGTTTCTGATGTTTATTACACCCTGTGAACAGTTACAGGAAGACGGTGCCTGTGGTATCTACAATGAGCGGCCAAATATATGTCGTGAATATTCCAATGATTATTGTGAATACGATTCACCCGCTGAGGAAGGTTTTGAACGGTATTTTAGAACCTATGAAGAGCTGCTGGTTTATTGTCGTCAGCGTTTTAAAAAATGGGATAAAAAACTGAAAAAAATGGAAAAGACCAGCTGATTTTTTATGAATCTGCTTATTCTTTATGGACAGGATTTTATTGCCCCCAACTATATTTCCCTAAATGATTATCGTTATAAGCATCTTGTAACAATAAAAAAAGTATCGCCAGGGCAGTGCATTAAAGCCGGTTTGCTCAATGCTAATATGGGAACTGCCCAGGTGGTGTTAGTGGATGATAAGCATATTGAGTTGACAGTAGATTTGAGCCAACCACCTCCTGAACCGCTGAATGTGCATCTGATCCTAGCTTTGCCGCGGCCGAAAATGCTTAAACGTATTTTGCAGACAGTCAGTGCTATGGGGGTTAAGCAGCTGAGTTTAATCCATAGTGCCAAAGTGGAAAAAAGTTACTGGCAAACCCCATGGCTACAGAAAGATAAACTGAATCAGCATCTGATCCTTGGACTGCAACAGGCCGGGGATACTATCTTACCCAGAGTGGATGTGTTTCAGCGCTTCAAACCCTTTGTAGAAGATATTTTACCGGTATTAACAGTGGGCAGACAGGCCGTGCTGGCGCATCCGGGGCAGGGCGATTTATGCCTGTCGCAACAAACGGATAAAAAAAGTACCCTATTGGCCATTGGTCCGGAAGGCGGTTTTATTCAATACGAGGTGGATAAACTGATACAGGCTGGATTTCACACCTGTCATTTGGGCGAACGAATTTTACGGGTAGAAAATGCCATCCCGGTTTTATTAGGGCGGTTGTTATAATATAAGCGTTAAGGTAAGAGTATGTATGAAATAAAAATGTTAATTATCAATTTTTCGCAGTGGCTGTATCCCTGGCTGGGAGAAATAGCCATGGCCATCATGGCTACTTTGCTGGTGATTTATGGCGGAGTTATCAATCGTATGGTTAAAAAGCAGATCAGCGGGATGCATTTTATCTTTCGCACACTGATTTTTATTTTATTATGCAGCTTTGGTTATGGTGTCCTGTTAATTTATTTCACCCCCGTCCTCAGCCACTGGCTCGCCGCCGTAGGCATGATATTTCTCAGCCCTCTTATTATTGGAATATTTATTACCCTGGGAGTCATTGCCGAAAAACAAAACCGCATATAATATTTATTACGACTTACGACTTACGACTTACGACTTACGACTTATGACTTAGGGCATAATTTCCTTAAAAGAATGAATTGCCTCAAAAGCCCCCACATCCTTAATATCGGCTTTACTGTCTGGTTTATAAATAGCCATTAAGTGTCCGATGCCAAATTCTTTAGCGGAACTTAATGCTGTTAAATTGTCATCAATTAATAGTGTGCGTTCAGGTGTATAGCTTTCCAGAGTGGACAGCTTTTTCCAGAACTCAACTTCTTCCTTGGGTAAGCCAAGCTGGTGAGCACTGATAATATTATCCAGTAAACCGGCCAGAGGGGTATTTTTCATTTTCAGATCCAGGCTTTTCTGATGTGCATTGGTGACCAGCACTCGTCGTTTGTCTTTTTCAGCCAGTCGCTGGAGAAATTCAATCACAAAAGGATGCACCTGAATCAAATGCTGTACTTCTTCTTTCAGCAGGGCAATATCCAGATCCAGTTCCCGGCTCCAGTGATCCACACAATACCAGTTAATAGTACCTTCAATGGAACGAAAAAGGGGGACTAATTTATTCAGAGCCTGTTGTTTACTCAGACCATGTTTTTCGGCAAAACGTTGTGGGACATGATCCAGCCAGAAATGATTATCAAAATGGAGATCCAGCAATGTACCGTCCATGTCCAGAAAAACGCTGTCAATTTTACTCCAGTGCAACACAAAAAATTCCTGTCTGTTATTTTTATCCCGAATTCAGGCTTAATATCGGTGCTAAGCCATCCTGTTTTCCAGTTAAAAAAATGCTATTATAACACTTCGTTAATAATACTGTCCTGCTGGTTTCTGGTAGGGTGACAAACCTTACAGGCAGATACAAAAATTTATGTCGAATAGTTACTAATAGGATACAGGTTTTTCAGTGACCAGCAAATTACCCCGGATAACCAGCTTTAAGGTGGTTGCAAAAAGTCGTTTATTTCAGATAGAACAACTGGACATTACTTTCAGTAATGGTAACCAGGTTGAGTATGAGCGCTTAAAAGGTTCAAGTCGCGGCGGTGTTCTGGTGGTTGCACTGAAAGATCTCGATACTGTTTATATGATCCGTGAATACAGTGCCGGAGTAGAGCGTTATGAACTGATGTTTCCCAAAGGGCGCATAGAAACCGATGAACCGGTGGAGCTGGCTGCCAATCGGGAGTTACAGGAAGAAATTGGTTTTGCTGCCAGGAAACTCACGCACATTAAATCGATGACTCTGGCACCTGGATATATGGGACATCTGACGCATGTGGTGCTCGCAGAAGACCTGTATCCTGCTACTCTGGAAGGTGATGAACCGGAGCCGCTGGAGGTGACTACCTGGCCAATCGCACAGTTTGAACAACTGGCCATGCAGGAAGAGGTAACAGAAGCCAGAACCATTGCGGCCGCTTTTATTGTCAGGGCTATACTGGAACAGCGAAAATAATTTATGTCCGATACATCATCTCAATTGCATGAACCTGACTTATCACCAGAGCTGAAAGCCTTGTTGCGTAACTGGATGCCTGAAGTGATTGAGCTATCCCGGAATGTCGGACAGACTATTATTAAAATCTATCAGTCCAGTTATCAGGTTCATAATAAAAAAGATAATACTCCAGTAACCTGTGCTGATCTGGCCGCAAATGAACAAATCGTTAATAAACTCTCTCAGTTGACACCAGATTTACCTGTTCTTTCTGAAGAATCAGATGAAGTCTCCTATCAGCAGAGACGAACCTGGGAAACCTACTGGCTGGTTGACCCTCTGGACGGCACCCGGGCATTTATTGAACGCAGTGGTGAATTCAGTATTAATATCGCTTTAATTCATCAACATTATCCGGTGATTGGAGTGGTATACAGTCCGGTGCGACAGAGTTGTTATTATGCCTGCGCCGGTAATGGCACCTATCGGCTGGAAAACAACAATGAGGCGAGAGTATTACAGGTTCGCTCTCACTGCCCGGAACACCCTGTAATAGCTGGGACCCGTTCCTCCCGCTGTCCGGCTTTACTGGCTTTTCTGAAAAATCTGGAGCAGCGTTTTGGTGGTTATGATATGAAGTTTCTGGGCAGTTCCCTGAAATCTTGCCTGGTGGCAGAGGGTAAAGCTGATTTATATGTACGGTTGGGTCCAACTTCTGAATGGGATACGGCAGCTGCGCAATGTATTATTGAAGAAGCCGGTGGTCAAATTACAGACCTGCATATGCAGCGCCTCAGTTATAACAATAAGCAATCCCTGCTAAACCCTCATTTTTTTGTCTTTGGAGACAAAACTATTCACTGGGAGCAATTTCTACAGTCCTGATTTATTATCTTAACGCTAAAACTCAATATCTGAAAAAACTTCATCCCCGGCACTGCCATCACTCATACGGATTTTTAATTGCAGATTATTATAGGAATCTGCGTATTCCAGCGCGGTCTTAACATCAATCGTACCCGCCTTATACATGCGATACAAAACTTCATCAAAGGTGGCCATACCGTATTTGGCTCCCTGTTCCATAGCTTCGGGCAGCTTTTCCAGTTTACCCTGCTGCAATATTTCCGTGACATAAGGTGTATTAATTAAAACTTCTACTGCGGGATAGAGGCTGCCATCCTTTCCGGGGATCAGGCGTTGGGAAACAATAGCCCGTAAATTTCTGGATAAATCTTCAGATAATTGATGGTGAGTATTTTTAGGAAAAAAGTTAAAAATACGATCCAGCGACTGCAGGGCATTGCTGGCATGTAATGTGGTTAAGCATAAGTGACCGGTATCGGCATAGGCCATAGCATGTTCCATGGTTTCTGCATCTCTAACCTCTCCAATCAGAATAACATCCGGTGCCTCACGCATGGCATTTTTTAAGGCGTTGCCATAATTAAGAGTATCCAGACCAACTTCACGCTGGTTTACAATGGCTTTTTTATGGGCATGGATAAATTCCACCGGGTCTTCAATGGTCAGAATATGACCGCCGATATTGGCGTTTCGATAACCAATCATTGCCGCCAGACTGGTGGATTTACCGGAACCTGTCGCTCCGACCACCATAATCAGACCGTTTTTGTGAGCCACCAGATCATTCAGAATAGGCGGCAGATTGATATCAGAAACTTTTGGGATATCGGTTTTAATATGGCGGATAACCAGTGCAATATCTCCCCGCTGGCGAAAGGCATTGGCTCGGAAACGGCCAATATCCTGAATAGAAATAGCAAAGTTCAGTTCCAGTGTGTTATGAAATTCCTGTAGTTTTTCCTCATCTACCAGATTGTTCAGGATGGCGTGAACCTGCTCGGAAGTGAGTTTCTGTTTACTGACAGGGCGCAGCTTTCCCATGACTTTCATTGAGACATTGGCATGAGTACTAAAAAACAGGTCTGATGCTTCTTCATCAACCATTAACTGGAGAAATTTGCTTATATCCATAAATGATACCTTAAAGCTGATGTGATGTTATTAATTTCACTAAAAATTATTATAGCAATAAAGCGTATTAAAGATAGTTAAGAAGGGAAAAGCTGTGAAGTAGTTAGTGCTTGTACACAGACATAATGGCTTTTAGTTCCTGTAAAACAATGTGTTGTTCTTCTTGATTCAGCTCTGCCGTGACGCTGGTCGCCTGATTGTTTTCCATTGCCTTAATAGTGGCATTAACGGAGTCACAGCCGTTTTGACAAAGAATTTCAAGATATTGAGCGAGTTTTTGATGATCCATAAATTGTTAAATCATAGTTATAATTATAATTAAAACC
>JALVAL010000309.1 GCA_027011205.1 Gammaproteobacteria bacterium | reverse complement strand
TTCCACCACCAGGTTTACCAGGGATGCACTGAGTAAAATAACACCAATTTTACCTTCATCATATAAAATGGGGGTAGCTGTATATAAATTACATTGCTCATGGCATTCCATACTGCTCTGCGGACTTTCATGGAGCAGAGTCTGCTCCACCATATTGGTGATAACTTTCGGTAAATAACCGCCATTCCAGCTCACTGAGGGTTTATCGGCAGTTTCAAAAAAATACAGGCTGTTCAGACTGTATTCGATTTGCAGTAATGAGGCATGCTGCTGAACAATCTCGCTCAGATTATCGATAAAATGTTTTTTTTCACTGGAATAATTATTGTTTTTCGTGTTATCCAGCTGCAGCAAAGGGATCAAATAAGAAAGCTGACGCATACGTTCAGAACTGTTTTTTACTATTCCTTCAATACCTTTAATATGAGATTGTTGAGATAACTTGCGACTCTGCTCTGATTGTAACAGTATCTGTTGATAACTAACCTGTGATACAATGACGTTAACCAAAATCAGTGCCAGACTGATCCCAAGCATAACCTTCCATTTCAGGCTTAGAAAAACCAGTTTATTTTTTGTCTGTTTTAACAATGTCATTGTCTGATGTGGCCAAAATAAATACATCCCTGATGCAAGGCATTTTACGTGTAATTTAATTTAAAAATTCAAAGATTATCCTTTTAAATATAGATAATTGGCGTCCTATATGCAAGAACAGTTGAAAAATTGTATTTAATTCACATTTTATATTCATTATTGTTAATAAAATTTAATAAAGACCCAATTGCATGAGCATACACACACTGGAAATAAAAAATCTAAAAAAAACCTATAAGAATGGTTTTGAAGCACTTAAGGGGGTTGATCTTAGTGTTAAACAGGGTGATTTTCTGGCGTTACTAGGTCCCAATGGGGCTGGCAAATCTACTATGATCGGTATTATCTGCTCTTTAATTAATAAAACGGCCGGTAGAATTATTATTCAGGGTTATGATTTAAACAAATGTCCCAGGGAAGCAAAGCAACATCTTGGAATTGTTCCTCAGGAATTTAATTTTAATGTTTTTGAGCCGGTAGAAGAAATTCTTGTTAATCAGGCTGGTTATTATGGAGTCAAACGCAAGGAAGCGTTTAAACGAGCAGAAATACATCTGAAACAACTTGAATTATGGGATAAACGCCGTGATATGGCGAGAGAATTATCCGGTGGTATGAAACGGCGTTTAATGATAGCACGAGCCTTAATGCATAACCCCCAGATATTAATTCTGGACGAACCTACAGCCGGGGTAGATATTGAAATCCGACGCAGCATGTGGTCTTTTTTACAAAATCTGAACGAACAGGGAACAACGATTATCCTGACCACACACTATCTCGAAGAAGCAGAACAATTATGCAAACATATTGCCATTATTGATGAAGGTGAAATTATTAAAAACTGCTCTATGCTGGAGTTGCTGAATGAACTGGATAGTGAATGCCTGGTCTTAAATCTTAAACAAAGCATTCAGCAGGCTCCGGTATTAAAAAATTATCCCATGCAACTAATTGAAAAACGTATCCTTGAAGTTCAGATAAGAAAACATGAAAGTCTGAACAGACTTTTCCAGCAACTAAGTGAACATCAGATTGAAGTATTAAGTATGCGCAATAAAAGTAATCGTCTTGAACAATTGTTTTTACATCTGGTCAACAAAAAACCATCGGAACAATAAAAGCTATGTATTTTAATACCAATCTGACTGCCTATAATACGATTATTATTAAGGAAATCTTGCGTTTTTCCAGAATCTGGCTGCAAACGATTGTACCACCAGCTATTACCACCAGTTTATATTTTATTATTTTTGGTCGTCTGATTGGTTCTCAGTTAGGCAGTATAGATAATTTCACCTATATGGACTATATCGTACCCGGCTTAATCATTATGTCTATCATTACCAATTCTTATGCCAATGTCGTATCCTCTTTTTACGGCACTAAATTCCACCATCATATTGAGGAATTACTGGTTTCCCCAGTTTCTAATTTTACTATTATTGCCGGTTATGTCTCCGGAGGTGTGGCCCGTGGTCTGGTGGTAGGACTGGTAGTTACTCTGGTTTCGCTTTTTTTTACATCCATTAGCGTAGACAGTTATATTGTAACGCTGTCTATCGCCGTTTTAACCGCTATCCTGTTTTCTCTGGCCGGACTGATTAATGCTATTTTTGCCAATAGTTTTGATGATATCAGTATTGTACCCACCTTTATTCTTACCCCGTTAACCTATCTGGGCGGCGTTTTTTATTCCATAGAAATGCTGCCTGAATTCTGGCAGAATGTATCCTTATTCAACCCAGTTTTATATATGGTGAATGGTTTTCGCATGGGCATGCTGGGCAT
>JALVAL010000308.1 GCA_027011205.1 Gammaproteobacteria bacterium | reverse complement strand
ATTGGAAATTTTATAAGAAAATGTCTAAGAAAAGAATTTATGATTTTTTAGAGGTGAACAATTTTGGGTAATGAATTTCGTCGTTTTAAAGGAACTACACCCAAAGCTTTTTAGCTGATCCTGATGCGCAGTCATTGTTTGAGATACGACACCAGTCAACAAACAGTAAGCTAATCCTTGCGGCAGGGTGTTTATGAAGATCCAGTGATCGTCGGAACATTTAATTTTCCTCTGTCCTGGTAGAAACAAACTGTCTCAGTCGTTTGATCTCGTGTTCCAGCAAGGTGATTTTGTCTCGGCTTTTTTGCAATTCAATCATCGATTCTGAATTAACCGAATGGTCGGGTATATACTGCCGGCAATTCTCATCCCAGGCTTCCACGGTGAAGCGTATGGCGCGTTCTACTTTTGCGTAGTAGGGGAGGGTGCGTATGTCGGGTATCAGGGCGCTGAAATCTTCAACAACTTCGGCCCGGCCCCAGAGCTTTATTCTGCGAGGCAGCGAATAGTCCATAAAGAAGATGAATGCCTGATTGTTTTCGGACAGGTTACCGGCAGTAATATGCTGGCGGTTGCCCTTGAATTCCGGCCATGCCAGTGTCTGCTGGTCCAGAACGTGGATGAAACCGGGCGGCCCGCCGCGATGCTGTATATAGGGGCGGCCTTCCCGGCTTGCCGTGCCGAGGTAGAACGAGTTGCGGGCTCGTATGAACGAAATGACGTCTTCCGGTAAGCAGGACTTCCAGTGTCCGCGCGCCTCCAGCCGGGCGATAGTGTCACGTGAATCATAACGTTCCTGGGCTGCACGGGTGGCAGGTGAAAATAGAATGTCGGCGGGGTTGTGTGGCATCGGTGAATCTCCTAAATCAGTGACATCCAGTGCATATTATTCGGGCCGCGTGTTTTGCATGGCATCGTGCGCGGAAAAATCCCCATACCAGACGGTCAGGGTAGGGCACTGACTGCGCCAGTCAAGATCTTGAAGGCGGAAATCCAGATAGCCGAGCGCCGCGCCCAACGATAGCTGTGCCAGTGACAACCGTTCGGGCAATGTATCAATGTCGGCCTCCATATGATCCAGCGACCGACTGACCTGGTTTTTCCACTGTTCAATCCAGCCTGCGGATTGCTCACGGATATCTCGGCGTCGTTCCATTACGATGTTGTAGGTGGCGTCAAGCACGCCGTCGCAAAGCGCTTCCCAGCGCAGGACGTTCCAGTGTTCCCTATTGGTATCAGGGCTGGATTCCGGTATCAGCCTGTCGGGGGTTAAGGTGTCGAGGTAGGCGCAGATCACCGGGCTGTCGTACAGGGAAGCCCCGTCATCCAGGATCAGCGTGGGTACTTTGCCCAGGGGATTCGCCGCTTTTAACTCAGGCGCCTCGTCAAAGGGGTTACATGCCGTGCTGGTGATCGCTTGCTGAAGTCCTTTTTCATGGATCATCATCCTGACCTTGCGAGAGTAGGGGGACGTCCTGGAATAGAACAGTTTCATAATAATGGCCTCATGTTGTTTGTAATTTATCATTCACTACGACAGTCCACAGGTATGCGGAGCTGTCATCTAATAATTTGTATTGTTTCTATCATACAAAAAAAATGCTTGTACATACAAATATCAGGGTAAATTTTTTATAACTTCTCCAGCTTGTCTCTTGCCTCACGCAAGGCATTAACCAGCTCCTGAAAACCTTTATTGCCGAGACTTGCCTGCATATTCTGGAACAGACCCGCACCGATTTTCTCCAGCTTCTTCTGCAGCCGTTTGCCTTCCTCAGTGGGTAACACGGCGGCGGAACGCCGGTCGGTGTCGTTAGTGACACGATGCACTAGCTGGCGATCAGTAAGTGCATCCACGAAACGTGTCACTGTTGACGGATCTAGATGCAATTGCTCAGCAATTTGTTTCTGGGGTATGCCGGGCTCGCTCAGCACAAGGCGCATGACATAGGCGTGAGGGGCCGAGAGACCGGTTTGGCGAAACTCGGATTCCCATACGCGGTTTACCTTGCGTGTTAGTGCGTTGAGATTGAAATAGAGGCATCGTTCAAACATAGTGGTTATAATAATCAATTATGGTTGTACATACAATTATTCAAGTGAAATAAAAAGCCCCTGATGATTTATCTCATGTTGATGGATATTCATATAGTGTTCACAGAACCTGGGTGATGCTTTTGAACTGAAAGGTTACAATACAATGACTATTATCGATGGATTTGTCCTTCACGTGCTTGATCTGTTGTCGGATTTTGGTCACGTCACTGCAAAACCAATGTTTGGCGGCCACGGTATCTACCGGGACGGGATCATCTTTGCCATTATTGTGAAGGGATCTCTTTATTTAAAGGCGGACAATATTAGCCGTTCTCGATTTACTGAAAAAGGACTTACTCGCTTTTCCTACCTGAGAGAAGGAAAGGAATGTGCCATGTCCTACTATCTGGCACCAGAGGAAGCGCTGGAAGATGAAGAGCTGCTATGTGACTGGGCGCGGGAAGCCTTTGCTGCGGCCTTGCGTTCCCGAAAACAGGGCAGGGCGTAGAATAGTCTGTAGTTTTTCGACTACCTGTTGGTCGATATTGGCAGCGGTAAGCAGTACCAACTCAACGTTGGGCAGTGGCGGCAGTTTAATGACAATAATCTATAACAAGGAAAAGAACTGATGAGCACAAGAACCCTCTATGACCTCGATCTTTCTGGTAACTGCTACAAGATACGCCTGATGCTGTCGATGTTTGGACTGGAATACGAACGCATCACTGTCGATACCCGGATGGGAGAAACACAGACACAGGAGTTTAAACGCCTTAATCCGCGCGGCCAGATCCCGGTACTGGTTGATGATGAAACGACCATCTGGGATTCCATGGCAATCCTCGTCTACCTGGCGCGCCGTTATGGAGACCGAAAGTGGTTGCCAGTGGATGGGCTGGATGAAGCGCGGGTCATGCAGTGGCTTGCGGTTTCCGAAAATGAATTGTTGTATGGGCTGGCACGTGCTCGCGCGGTACTGAAACTGGGCCGCCCCTTCGATCTGGAACAGTGCCAGCGCGAGGCGGCCACCGGCCTGGAAGTCATGGAGGCCCGGCTGGGCAATTGGGAATGGTTGGCGATGGCGCATCCGACGATTGCAGATATTGCCTGCTATCCCTATGTGTCAGTCGCGAGGGAGGGTGATGTTTCACTGGAGCCGTATCCTGCTGTACGCGCCTGGCTGAAACGTGTAGCGGCCCTGTCGGGCTGGCTGCCGATGATAGACTAGATTCGACTGGCGTTTTCGGCTCGAACACTGATCCCAACCGGGCCGGCCTGAGGCAGTCATGGCAATCAGCGTGTGCCCGTGGAAGCCATTGTCGAAGGATAGCCAGGCACCATCGCCACTGACAAACACAACGTCCGGGCGGAGAGTAATCGGGATCAGTGCGATGAACGGGTTTTCCATGATATTTTTGTTCATCACCTGTCATTCCTTTTTGTCAGGCTGACCAGCAGCACGCCACACAGCAGCATCGCTGCGCCAAAGACCTGTGGCAATGCCATGGACTCATCAAGTATGAAGTAGGCAAGTACCAGGGTGGAGACAGGACCGACTGTGCCGATGATTGCAGCATGGTCGGCACCGATACGCTGGATACCGGCATTCATGAGAAAGGCTGGAAGCACGGTCGAGAGCAGCGCCAGCCCCACAGACAGCAGCAGGACATCCGATGAAACGTCCAACTGCGTGAGTGGCCTGGTGAGCATGAAGTGAACAATGGTTACAGCACAGGCAACCGACATGGAATAGGCGGTAAAACGCCTCGATCCAAAACGTGGTATGTAGTGGCCACTTGCCGTCATGTAAACAGCAAAGGCAACAGCGCTGCCGAACACCAGTAATGCCCCGAGCGTGATATCGGGCGAGGCGGTCATCGGCTGTGTGCCATACACCAGCCCGATACCTGCGTAGCTCAGCAACAGAGCCAGGCGCTGTGCTCCGCTAATGTTGCGGCGATAGAGCAGGGCGGTTAGCAACACCACGAAGGTCGGATAAAGGAACAGGATCAGCCGCTCCAGCCCCGCAGAGATGTGTTCCAGTCCCTTGAAGTCCAGCAGACTGGCCAGGTAGTAACCTGTTATGCCGAGAAACAGCAGGGCCACCCAGTCCTCGCGATGCGTGGTGGTAGCTGCCTTGCCACGCCACAGGGCAACAGCCAGAAAAAACGGCAGTGCGAATAGCATCCGCAGGGTCATCAGGGTGATGGCGTCCACCTGTGCGCTGTCGGCATAGGCCAGTTTGATCAGGATTGACTTGGCCGAGAAGCCGATGGCGCCAAGCACGATCAGGGCGCTGCCCAGAAGGACCTGTGTTGAAGGACGGGTTGTTGTGTCCATGGGTTTGCCTCCGGTTAGGGCAGCCACGGATCCGGCGGCGAGTACAGGGAACATACAGGGCAGTCGCGGCGGGATGCGCGGCTGCCAGGTAAGAAAAAAGGATTAATTCAGATGTAAACGGCAGCTGCGGGCAGGCGGAAGCCAGCGCAGTCGCCATTTGCGGTTATTTTGCAGAAAAACAGTATGTGCGGCAGGGATTATCATTCGATAGATTTAACTACAATCCTATGGTCGGTGTCAACACCCCTTCAGGTTTATGTACCTGCTGAACCTATCTGCTCCAGCAGCCTTTTGATGGAAGAGTCTGTGTTTATCAGAAAGCATCAATCATGCCGACTCGAAGATCACTGGCTTCATAAATTACTCGATTACGGTGAATCACAACGCCGTCCGTAATACCCAATGACATCGGTTTCTTGAACAGGCATTTGATGTCCAGTCGATACTGGATATAGCCTGGCCCTTACCAAACTTACTATCAAAGCGTTCTAACACTGATTTATTCAGGATTAATGTTGGTCCATTTATCTGAACCACTGTCCTTCAATTAATTTTTTCCTTCGGCTTCAGTTATCACATAGTCAGTGGCCAGCCTAAAATAGCCGGATGCCCAGCTTTTCCTCAATGGCACCGATATGACGAAATATTGTGGAGTGATTGACCCCAGGCTAGCGTGTGGCTCCGGACAAGCTGCCAGCTCGATACCTGGTGAGTACCAAATACAAATCATACCACTCTAAGATCTGTGCTTTTATGCAAAAACCATTTTCCAATATTGATAATTACATTGCAGGACGGCGTGTCATAAAATAACCAGTATCGAAACCAAAGGAGAAATTAACATGTCATTTTTAACATATTCCAGAAATTTTCAGGGTGTCGGGGATATATTTATGCGTGACCCTGTTCGCTATCTTCCCTTTGTTCAGTTGCTCGACAATGTCATGTCTACAGAATCTGAACTGTCAAAAGCACAAAGGGAAATGATTGCGCTCTATACTTCCCGTCTTAATGACTGTCACTACTGCGTGGATTCACATTCCTGTGTGCTTGCGGAGCTGGAGACGGATGAGGCTCTTGTTGCATCGCTGGTAAACAGCTCAACCGAACCGCTGGATGACAACTTGCGGGCTGTTTTTACGTTGGTTCGGAAACTTACACTTGAACCGGATCACATTGGTGAAGCTGATATTGATGCGGTGCGCTCGGCAGGCTGGCTGGATCAAACGATAGAGGATGTGATTGGTGTTGTTGCTACCTTCGCTTTTCTAAACCGTCTGGTTGACGGGTTTGGTATTGCGGGTTCAAAAGAGCACTTTCAGCAAGTCGGAGGTATGGTCTCTCAGCAGGGATATCAGCCTCTGATTAATATGCTTCAACCTAAAAAAATCAGTTGAAGCTTAGCGAGAATGATTTATTTAGGATAAAACTGTTATTTCCTTAAATTTGAACATTGCTGGAAGCGGTAAATAAAACGTTCATTTTATTTTGTTTTTCAATTATTTTATCTCTCCTGACATCATGCTGTCAGGAGGACTGTGATATGGTATTTAAACTTTAAATAAGAAAGAGAGAAAGACAATGAGTGATTTAATGAAAAAACAGGGTGCCTTCAGCTGGAATGAATTAATGACCACCGACGTGAGTGCAGCTAAGGTTTTTTATGGAAAAATATTTGGTTGGGAATTAGAAGATATGGTGACCAACGATATGGTCTATACAATAGCTAAAAAAGATGGACAAGAAGTTGCCGGTATCATGGGTACACCACCTGAAGCGGGCGATATGCCGCCAATGTGGGGTGCTTATGTGACTGTTGATGATGTCGAATCCAGTGCAAAAGTGGCAGAAGAATTGGGTGGGAAAATTTTGCTTACACCTCGAGATATTCCTGATGTTGGACGATTCTGTGTCATTAGTGACCCTCAGGGGGCTTCTTTGATGTTGATTACTTATGATAGGAAAATGCTGTTAAAGGAATAATTAATGTAACTTCAGCGTATTCATCTTTTACGTTCCGGAAATGCCAGGAAGGCAATTTCCAGATGGACACTAATTAATAAATATATAATCAAGGAGGCTAATGACTGCTGATGCGTCGTGCTGATCGATTATTTCAAATTGTTCAGTTTTTACGTTCACGTCGAGTGACGACTGCATCTTGGTTGTCACAAGTACTTGAAGTGTCTGAACGAACAATATATAGAGATATGCAGGATTTAATGGTATCTGGTGTGCCAGTTGAAGGTGAAGCAGGCATCGGTTATGTGATCAGACAAGGTTATGATTTGCCTCCTTTAATGTTTACTCAAAATGAGCTAACTGCGTTGTCATTGGGGGCGAGTATTGTCCAGAGCTGGTCAGATGCTGAATTAGCGAAAGCGGCACAATCTGTATTGAGCAAAATTGAAATAGTATTACCTGATGCATTAAAAGGAAAGCTCGATCAAACACAGTTATTTTCTCCCATGGTGCAAATTCCTACAGAGGTTGCATCGACTATGAGTGGTCTACGCAATGCAATGGAGCATCGAAATAAAGTTATTTTGGTTTACAGGCGAGCGGATGGAACAGGATCAAAAAGGGTTATCTGGCCGCTGGGACTATTTTTTTGGGGAAAAGTCTGGACCCTTGGTGCATGGTGTGAATCTCGGCAGGCATTTAGAAATTTTCGACTGGATAGAATTGATTCTCATATAATATCTCAGGAACATTACCCAAATAAATCAGGTCGGACTTTGGATGATATGATTGCTTATGAACAAAAAAGGCAATTTCCGGATGGACACTAATTAATGAAACGACGTATTTAGTTATACATTATTTAAGTTTGCTGCTTTTTCGATGGTAGTTTTCGCATAGCTTCCTTCCAGGGAGGTTTGTCCCACTCAGGATGCCTTTTCCATATCTCCTTCAAAATTTTCAACCACCTAAAATAAGACGGGAGTGAGGGTAGCAGTGGAGTATAAGCCAACTCAAAATGTATCCCGGTTATTGGGTCATTGAAGAATATCGCATAGTATCCAGGCGTATATGTTGGATATTCTGATGGTTTGTCTGTTACTTCAATATTGTTCTTTTGTAAGAACTGCCTATAAAATTCATCCACCTCTTTTCTGCTTTTTGCCCAAAGAGCAATATGATTAATACCTGTCTGATGCTCAGCTGGTTTTAATTTTTCACCGGTTTCGGCAGGCTGGATGCCTATGTAGCTATGAAAAAATGGAAACCTCGCCATATAATATGTAGAGCGATAATCAATATCAAGTGTGCAGAAACTCTTGTACCCCAGCCAGCCAAACATTTTATCGAAGAATTTGATTGATTCATCATATTTGAGTACAGAAAACTCAATATGATGCACTCCTTTGAATCTCATTCGTTTTTTCCTTCCATTATCCTAAAAAAATCAGTTCAATCTACTGCGAACGACCAATGCACTGAATCTACAGGATTTTCCAGAACATTCTGAATTCACCTGCAGGATAGCTACGAATAAATCCAGAATAACCTGTAAAACCCTCTATCTTAAGTACCTTGATCATTCTCGTAACAATTTAACTGGGTTATTTAGGATTATTTGATCAGTAGTTTTAACCTGGCAAAATAATCCATTCAGTGCCGCTAAAAAACCGTTATGGATTTCAGTTGCACTTATGCAGTTATTAGCAATATGCAAACTCCTTGTTGCACATGCATCTGAGGCTAATATAATTTTATAGCCGAGATCAAAAGCCGCTCTGACAGTTGAATCAATACACATATGTGTCATGGCACCACATATTATTATTTCAGAAACGCCATCTTTATCAAGTCTATTCTTCAGAACAGTCTGCCTGAAACTATTCGGATAGCTTTTTGTTATTACAATACCACCCATCATGTCAAGTTGATTATTGAGCTCAGCACCTGTTGTCTTTGATACAAAAAATGCTGCATTTTTTGTTGTTGTAATATGCTGTATAAGATAAATAGTATAACCTTTTGATCGTGAATACGAAATTAACCTATTGGTACATGTTAATGCGTCTTCAATACCATTCAGCTCCATTTTTCCACCACAGAAATAGTCATTCTG
>JALVAL010000307.1 GCA_027011205.1 Gammaproteobacteria bacterium | reverse complement strand
ATGAATGTAAGAGTCTTATAAACCAGTATTTTGATCTCTCTTTTTTTGTTTTTCAAGCCTTAACTGTTGAATTTTCACTTTAATTTCATCGTTTTAGAAGATCTGCACCCAAAAGCTTTTCGCCTCGACTTTGGATGGAAACTCGATAACAACCACCCGTTCAGGCTTCCAGTCACCTTCTATTATTTCTGGCTCTACGCCTTGCACGATATAGTGCCCGCCATGCTTCTGGATGAATGCGGGTATTTTTTCTATATATTCTGCAAAACGCGCAAGATCTTTGATTGACAGATCCAATATCAGATAGGCGCTCATGCACTAACCTCTGTGTGGCAAACCGCTTCAATATTATGACCATCTGGATCAATGACAAACGCACCATAATAGTTTGGGTGGTAAATTTCTCTCAATCCCGGCTTTCCATTGTCTTTTGCGCCCGCCTGCATGGCCGCAGCATAAAACAGGTCGACGGCTTCTCTACTACTGGCGGAAAATGCAATATGCATTGGGTTTTGTGCGACCTCATGGACTCCAAACCAGAATTCCGGTTTCCCGTGCCTGCCAAAACCAGCCCATCCCTGTACTTCTGTAATGAGTTCAATACCCAACGGGGCAAGCGCTTTGGAATAAAAGGCCTTACTGCGTTCAAAATCTGATACAGCCATACCGATGTGGTCAATAATCATGTCGCCTCCTTTTGCGAGCAGAGTTCGATTCAACAGTACAAACGCGGGCTATTTTACTCGGCTTTTAAGTCCTTGAAAAGCTGCAGACAACTTGCTCTGATGTGCCAGGATTGTCAGTCCTTTTCAGTAGCCCAATGACTCACCAGTAACATCCCGCACGAGATTCAAAACAAACATCTCGTTAAAACCGTGCCAATCACCGTATTTCTCACGCATGGGATAGTAGACCGAATCAAAATATTGGCCCATCTGAATACAGCGTAACCCAAATTGCGGAAAGTGTAGGTTACGAAAGCCGCGCTGCATTCAGTCGGGCATTTAAAAAACATGTCGGTGAAACACCTGCGGCCTGGAGAGCCAGAATGATGGCCTGAGACGGGCAAAAGCGACTCACAGGTATCGTGTACAACTTACGGTACTGGCTGAAAGTCACCATATGAGAGCTCATTTACCTGTCAAGCCAAGAAGCGGTAACGTCAGCCACGGTATGGATGCTGACAACGCTTTTTCATGCATGAAAAAAAATAGCTAAAAATGTATAATGAAAATGGGGTTTTATTAATCCAACAGTTAGCTGAACCTAGAAAAATCAGTTGCCACCGACTGCAACAGCCTTATGCACTGAATCTAAAGGATTTTTCAGAACATTTTGACTTCACCCGTACGGTGAGTACGAATAAAGCCAAAATAACCTGTAAAACCCTTTATCTCCAGCACGTAAGACTGTTTCGTTACGATGTCAACTGATTTTTCTAGGCTGAACAAAACATGGAAGAAAAGTCGATATATAATTTTAAGATGTTGAGTGGAGGTATTGCAACTAGTGGGCAGCCTACCGCAGAGGAATTATTGCATATTGTAAAAGCAGGTTATGATGTCGTAATAAACCTTGGGCTTTTTGATGCAGACTATTCAGTTAAAAATGAAGAGCAACTATTAAAGAGCAGCCAGATAAAATACATTCATATTCCAGTAAGATTTGAAGCACCTAAAGATAAAGATCTTCGAGAATTCATATCGGCGCTAAATAGACACAAAGAATCAAAAATATTTGTGCATTGTGCTGCAAATAAACGCGTGTCTGTTTTTATGGCTTTGTACCGAATATTGGTGCTTGGCTGGGAAAAAGATAAAGCTATAAACGATTTAGAGAAAATAGGGAAACCCAACAGTATATGGCAATCATTTATAGAAAAGCAGCTAACACATATGAGAACACAAAAAGTCAACAGACAAAATAAAGACTAATTAGTGTGCATCCGCATTAGACAGTCGCTGTCTTGAATTCAGTTAAAAGTTCTGCACTAAACACATATTGAGAGTTGACCTATATGACAAGCCTGGAGCCAAACAGTACTCAGTAATCGACACCTGTCATGGTTTCCACTGCGTTATCCATGGCTGTAAAATTGTCCCAAAGTTTTTGAGCTATTTTACCCTTGTGACCGTCAGCCAGTCTGGCCGCCACTATTTTCATTACAGATCCCTTAATTCTGCCACCTTCAAGAGATATCAGAGTCCCTTCTTCAAGCTCCCGATTGACCATGAAATCCGGCATATGCCCCCAGGCCATGCCCTGGACGATAACGGACTTTTTTGTGTGCTGGTCGCCAACGGTAATACAATGTGCTTCATCAAGGATAAAATGGTTTTCCTTTTCAATACGCCTGGCCGTGTCACGAATGATGCACTGAGTATAGGGCCGTAGCT
>JALVAL010000306.1 GCA_027011205.1 Gammaproteobacteria bacterium | reverse complement strand
ATATTCTTAAAAAAATGTTATAAAAAAGAGTTAATTATGGCTAAAATAAATATTATGGCATTACGCCATAGTGCGTTTTATGCACCACTGCTGGTGACGATTAAGGGCGATTATCTGCAAAAACAGGGACTGGAACCTGTTTATACTATTGCCAGTGCGGATCATCCCATTGAACAAAATCTGCTCAGCGGTAATATTCATCTGGCTCAGTCTGCTCCTGCCGTGAGTTTTACCGGCCTTGAGCAGGGCATAAATTCAGACATTGTACATTTTGCAGCTATTAATCACCGGGATGGTTTTTATTTAACTGCCCGGGTTCATGATAAACCGTTTCTCTGGTCTGATCTGGAAGGTCAGGAGGTACTGGTTGATCATTTGTTTCAGCCTTTAGCAACTTTACGTTATGCCATGTTTTTAAACCATGCTGATTTTGACAATATAAAGGTTATTGATGCAGGCAATGTACAGCAAATGGACCAGGCCTTTCGTTCCGGGCGCGGAGCATTTGTTCATCAACAGGGTCCAGCACCTCAGCAGCTGGAAAAGGACGGCTTTGGTCGGATAGTCGCTGCAGTTGGTGAAGCGATTGGACCATTGTCCTTCAGCAGTCTGTGTGCCACCAGAAAGTGGCTGCAAACGGATATGGCTCAGGCTTTTCTGTATGCATATCAGCAGGCCATGCTGGATGTGATTAACATGTCGGCCAGCTATACAGCTAAAATTATTCAGGATTTTTTACCAGGTATTGATACGGATGTTTTAATCCGCACCATTGATGATTATAAAACCCTTAATACCTGGCAGCCCGATATAAGCATCAATGCCGACAGCTATAACAATTTGCTGAAGGTATTTCTACACAGCGGTTATATAACACAAGCTTACCCAATGGAGAGCTGTGTTGTAAGCGTTCAGCGCTGAGCGTTCATATCTTATTGTAAAATAAAGGTGTATGTCTCTTGACTTAGGTTCTTATGCTTTTAAAATCTTTCGCTCAACGCTCAACGCTCAACGCTCAACGCTCAACGCTCAACGCTCAACGCTCAACGCTCAACGCTCAACTGCTTCTGAGCGGCTGCCAGTGCTACACCGGTATTAACCTTATCACCCAGTACTGCTTCCAGCGCCGCCAGACAGAGAATAACATTTTCTGCACGGCTGCTATGACCCATTAAACCAATACGCCAGACCTTACCGGCCAGAGTACCCAGACCAGCACCAATTTCCAGATTAAATTCGTTGAGCAGACGGCTGCGTACTTCCGCATCATCTACACCGTCTGGAATAGTAACAGAATTCAGCTGCGGCAGACGATGATCTTCAGCAACCACAAACTCCAGTCCCATGGCTTCCAGACCGGCACGCAGTGCCAGATGATTGGCCTTATGACGCTGCCATGAATTTTCCAGACCTTCATCCTGCAGCATTACCAGAGCTTCATGTAAAGAATACATGGCATTAACAGGAGCGGTATGGTGATAGGCCCGTTTGGCGTTTTTGCCCCAGTAACCCATGACCAGATTCAGATCCAGGAACCAGCTCTGAACCGGTGTTTTACGAGCCTTAATAGCAGCAACAGCCTTATCATTCATGCTGACCGGTGAAATACCCGGAGTACAGGAAAGGCATTTCTGAGTACCGGAATAAATAGCATCAATACCCCAGTCGTCCACCCGTAATTCGGTACCGCCCAGAGAAGTCACCGCATCAACAATGCTCAGGCAATCGTATTTTCGAGCCAGTTTGCATAAAGCTCTGGCATCAGAGGATGCGCCAGTGGAGGTTTCTGCGTGGACAAAGGCAAGCACTTTGGCTTCGGGATGAGCTTTAAGTGCACTTTCCACCTTGTTTAAGTCAATGGTTTTACCCCATTCATCTTCTACCATGACGGCAGTAGCGCCCAGACGTTCAACATTTTCTTTCATTCGACCGCCAAAGACACCATTCTGACAGACAATGGCCGTATCGCCTGCTTCAAGCAGGTTCACAAAACAGGTTTCCATACCCGCAGAACCGGGTGCAGAGACAGCAATCGTCAGTTCGTTTGTGGTTTGAAATGCGTATTGCAGCATGCTTTTTAGTTCTTCCATCATTTCCACAAAACGGGGATCCAGGTGACCAATCGTCGGGCGCGAAAGCGCTTCTAAAATACGTGGATGAACATCTGAAGGGCCGGGGCCCATTAAGGTACGTACAGGAGGAAGAAATGAACTAATACTCATAAATAATTCTCAGGTTTTATAAAATTAACTTATTTTGCCATAACCAACCATTTTAGTAAACTATTATGGCCAGCTAAAACAAAGGGTGTTTTATGCAGTTGATATTGATACTCTGAGGGATATAAAACACAATGTTGCTATGGTAAAAGAATCTGGAGTGCCAAAATGAATATAT
>JALVAL010000305.1 GCA_027011205.1 Gammaproteobacteria bacterium | reverse complement strand
GTATTGTTATTATTAAAATTAAATACTACGCACTGCCCCAGAAAAGAGGTTTCTCGACCATCCTTTTCAAGCGTATATTCCAGAGTTTGCCTTGTCCCTGTTTTAATTGTCTGTGCTATTGTCTGCATGACCTCATCGCCTATAGGAGCCGGCAGAATATCCATCACGTAATTACCTAATAATTGTTCTTTGCTGGAATTAAGTAATAATTGTTCCTTGCTGGAATTAAGTAATAATTCATCCCCGCCAAAAACTTCTATATAGCGTCCATGCTCATCCAGAATAAAGGCCCGATCCGGCATGGCATGAATAAAGGCATCTAATAAGGCATGATGATCGTCCTGTTTTTTCTGACTTTGTCTGGCTCTTAGCTCTGCCTGAGACTGCTGGTGCATTTTTTCAGCAATAAATTCAGTCATTTTATTGAGACCGGACTTCAGCTCTGATATTTCATCATGCCCTTTAATATTATTGATTCGAGCATCCAGGTTGCCATTTTTAATAGCACTGATCTGTCTGAGGACTTCATGTATTTGAGTCACCAGATAACTGGAAAACAGGAACCCGGCAAAAAGAGCCAGAAAAATAATAATAATCAGTCCGGCAATAGTGGTATCAATATAATCATTTAAACGTGAATAAAGCACTTGGTTTTTAACAATAATAAAAAGTCCCAGCTTCCATTCAGGAATAATTTTATAAAAATAGACATATTCGCCTTTATCCAGAATCTTTATCTGTTGTGTTTTACCGCTGTCAAGATAAATTGTTTTGGTAACACCTTTTTGCAAATACTGTTTATCAGCACCTGAAGATAGTATTTCATCACCGTTTTTATCCAGTATAATTAGATTATTCATTTCGTTTTTATAATTATTTTCAATTTCATCTTTTATACGCAAGATCACTTTCTGATAATATGCATTGACATTGGCCAGGCCATGCTTTTCAAGCGCCCTGTATTCTTCTGTAATAGCGGATTGCAGACTGGTCAGGTCTTTTCGAACCAGCTGGCTGTTAAGATCATATATAATGCCGCGTATTGTGCTGATACTGAACAGGGTGGTGGTTAATGCAGTCATTAGTACCAGCATTAGGGAAAATAAACTGAGTTTGGTTATTAATTTCATTGCCGGACAGTATTCCAGCGAAAGGATTTTGCATTACGCAAAAATTCCAGTTCAAAAATAATACCCTGTTTATCTGCCAGATCCAGATTAACAGAAGCCGTTACCTGATGGTTGGTCACCAGAGGGATATTGTGAGGAGATTCACCGGCTAAAATTCTTAAAGCCGTTTTAGCGGCATATTGCCCCTGTTCTTCAGGCACCTCAAAAAAACCGATTAATACATAGGGCTGCATAATCGTCAGTACTGCTCCGGTAGGGATCCGGGTATGACCCATAATAAACTTATGCATCTCTTCCGGTTTCCATCCGACAATGCTCATACTGTTTTCAATAATCAAGAAATCTACTTCATCCTGTAACTTTAAATAGGCTTTTTTCCATTGCTCTGCATTAGCAACAAAAACTTTATGGTTAAATTTTATCCCTGCCTTTTTCTCAAAATTAAGCACATTTTTACGATCAGTAATAACATTTCCGGCCAGAACACCAAGTTTATCCCCTTTTGCATAGCGGCCTAATTCATTCACTAATTCTGTTATCATGGAAATTTCAACCATTCCTGTGGCATTTTTATAAGGATAACCATAAACCGAAGCATCCCAGTTTATACCACCAAAAACCACGGGTATTGAACTGTCTTTATAGTAGGGCTGAATCAGATACTTACTGGCATTATCATCAAAAGCAATAATCACATCCGGCTGCCAGCGTTCAATCTCAGCTTTTACTTTCAATGCCGCCGCTTTAATATAGGCTTCCTCGGGATGACGTTTGGTATCCATAGAAAGCACTTTTATTTTGACACCGGCAGGCTCCAGTACTGAACGCACTCCAGCTACTTCACCAGCGGCCCAGTCATAAATCGGATAATAATAAGAATCAATAATAATAACCCGTCCATTTTTAGCCGACGAGACAGAAACATCCTGTGCATAAAGAGTCACAGAAACAAACAGTGCAAGCAGGCAGAACAAGACTAGTTTTTTTATAAGAAATACCAATTTTACATCACATAAACAATAAAATATCTGCTATTAAGAGTAGAAGAGATAAGGTATTAAATCAATAAATACGGCAGGCATAAGACATGGTCAGCCACACCTTATGCAGAGTTGATTTTATGGTAACTACTCAGCTAATTTAACTTATACACTCTTAGTAACAGGTATTGGGTATTTGTTGATAAAGTTTTGGCAGCAAGGATGCTGTCATAAAGCCTCCATGGATGCGTTTTCATTAATAAGAGAAAGGCGTTTTTAGCAAGGAATATCCAATTCCTGATACGGATTTTCGATTGGCTGATTAGATACATTTTTTGTAACTATTAATAAGCGTAATTTAAACACCAATAGAGTATCAGTCTGTAAGGGAGTGTTTCCGGGCTTTATGAAAACATGGATATTTTCATAAAGCGATACATGGATGTACCTGAGCGCCCCCCGGAAATACGGCCCTTACAGACAGATACAGGAATTCATGCTGAATAAATACGATTATTTTTTCTTTGGCTGATAAATATCGGTACAGCTGCCTTCTGCCACTTCAGTCGCAAAATTCAGGGTCTCTGACAGGGTTGGATGCGGATGAATGGTTAAGGCTACATCTTCCATCTCAGCCCCCATTTCAACAGCCAGCGCCGCTTCAGCAATGAGTTCTCCGGCATTTTTACCTAAAATTCCTGTGCCCAGCATCTGCCGGGTGGTTTTATCGTACAACACCTTGGTCATGCCCACATCGGCTCCAACGGATAAGGCTCGACCACTGGCTGCCCAGGGAAAGACACCCTTTTCATATTCAATACCCTCGGCCTTAAGCTGCTCCTCCGTCTGACCACACCAGGCCACTTCCGGATCGGTATAAGCCACAGAAGGAATGGTACGGGCATCAAAATGACGCGGCTGACCATCAATAACCTCAGCAGCCACTTTAGCCTCATGGGTGGCTTTATGTGCCAGCATAGGCTGTCCCACTACATCACCAATGGCAAAGATATGCTCAACATTGGTTCGCTGCTGTGAATCAACACGAATAAACCCCTGTTCATTCACCTGCACCCCGGCTTTTTCAGCATCAATCAGCTTGCCATTGGGTGAACGTCCAATTGCCACCAGAACATTATCAAAGGTATCCTGCTCAGGTACTTTTTTGCCTTCAAACTGACACACAATACCGTCATCCGTGGGTGTCAGTTCTGTTACCCGGGTATTCATATAGATATTTTCATAACGCTTTTTCAGGATACGTTCAAAGGGCTTAAGCAAATCCCTGTCCGCTCCGGGAATTAATCCGGGGCCTAATTCAACTACAGTCACTCTGGCGCCCAGTGCGTGATACACCGTAGCCATTTCCAGCCCGATAATACCACCGCCGACTACCAGCAGACGTTGTGGAATATTATTAACTTCCAGTGCATCAGTAGAGTCCCAGACCCGTTCATCTTCCCAGGGGATAAACGGCAGACGGGTGACAGAGGAACCGGCGGCAATAATACAGTGCTCAAAGCCGATGGTCTGAACGGTACCGTCGACGGCCTCTACCGCAATAGTATTAGCCGAAGTAAACTTGCCGTAACCGGTGACAATCTGTACCTTGCGCTGTTTGGCCAGCTGTTTTAAGCCGCCGGTTAATCGCCCGACCACCCTGTTTTTATGAGCTCGCAGTTTATTAATATCAATATCCGGTTCCTGATAGCTGACCCCCAGTTCCGAAAACTCCCTGGCTTCACTGACTACTTCAGCCACATGCAATAAGGCTTTAGAGGGAATACAACCGACATTCAGACACACACCGCCGAGAAAATCATCCTTTTCAATCAGTACTACCTGTTTGCCCAGGTCTGCAGCACGAAAGGCTGCCGTATAGCCGCCGGGCCCCGAACCCAGTACTACCACCTGAGCCTGAATATCCACCTCGTCATTAAAACTGGCGGAACTTACAGAGGACACAGCTTGAACATTGTCCTGTGCTGAAACATCGGCCGTTTCTACTACAGCATCTGCCACAGTATCGTCACTGGCTGCAGCAGAGTCCATGACTTCCAGATCCAGAATAATACTGCCTTCTGAGACTTTATCACCCAGTTTAACCCGTACAGATTTAACTTTTCCTGAAGCCGAAGAGGGGATCTCCATACTGGCCTTATCCGATTCTACGGTGATTAGAGGATCTTCTTCATTTATTTCATCACCCTCAGCAATCAGTACTTCGATAATTTCAACTTCATCAAAATCACCAATATCAGGGACTTTTATTTCCATGGTTTGACTCATTGTTAATAACTCCCGTCAATTACATCAGTAAATAGCGAACATCAGACAGCACTCTACTTAGAAAACTGCTGAAGGCTGCGCCTTCTGCACCATCAATTACCCGATGATCATAGGACAGAGATAATGGACACATCAAACGTGGTTCAAATTCTGAACCATTCCATTGCGGCTGTATTTTAGAGCGGGAAACGCCCAGAATAGCCACCTCCGGTGCATTGACAATCGGTGTAAAACTGGTACCGCCAATGCCACCCAGACTGGAAATAGTAAAACATCCGCCCTGCATATCCGATGGTTTGAGCTTTTTATCCCTGGCCTTTTTAGAAACTTCACGTAATTCACCGGCCAGATCCGTCAGACTCTTCTGATCCACATCCCGGATCACCGGAACCACCAGGCCATCCGGTGTTGCCACTGCAATACCGATATGGAAATACTTTTTCAGCACCAGAGAATCACCTGAAGCATCCAGAGATGAATTAAAACGCGGATATTCCTTAAGGCCGGCAACCACTGCTTTCATAATAAAGGACAGCAGGGTGAACTTGATGCCTTTATCAGCGAATTCCTGATTGCTCTGCTTGCGAAAAGCTTCCAGTTCAGTAATATCCGCTTCGTCAAACTGAGTAACATGAGGAATATTAACCCAGTTACGATGCAGGAATTTTCCGGTCAGGATATTAATTTTAGACAGTTTAGTGGTTTCAATTTCTCCCCATTGTGAGAAATCAATATCCGGCATAGGTTCAACACCCAATGCAGAACCACCGCCAGCAGGCTCTCTTAAGGCCTGCTTAACATAGTCCAGTACATTTTCTCTCAGAATACGCTCATTATGGCCAGTACCGGATACCTTGCCCAGATCAACACCCAGTTCACGAGCAAACTTTCTTATTGCGGGAGAAGCATGAGCCCGTTTAAAATTTTCATGATCCACATTAATAGCAGGTGGCGGACGATGGGCCGGAGGAACTGCTTTTTTAGCCGGGGCCGGTTGGGTCTTTTTCTGTGTCGGTTCCGGTTGCGCTTTTTGCTGGGCTTCTGCTGCCGGAGTTTCCGGCTCTGTTGCCGCAGCAGGTTCAGCAGCCGAATCCGCATCCAGTAATAACACCAGAGAACCTTCTGCCACCCGATCACCAATATTCACTTTAACTTTAGCAACCGTTCCACTATGACTGCTGGGGATCTCCATGGTGGCCTTATCCGACTCCACTGTAATTAGAGAATCTTCCTCATTAATATGATCACCTTCAGATACCAGTACTTCAATGACTTCAACATCTTCAAAATCACCAATATCGGGAACAAATACTTCTATCATTTTACTCATGAGTTACTTCCTCCCTAAGCCGTAGCCGGATTTGGCTTATTGACATCAATAGCGTATTTCTCAATCGCTTCCTGAACCTTACCAGCGGGGAACTGTCCCTCATCTGCCAGTAATTTCAGAGCTGCAACCACCACATAGCTGGCATTAACTTCAAAATGTTTGCGTAATTGAGCACGCGTATCAGAACGTCCAAAACCATCCGTACCCAGCACTTCATATCGGGCAGATACCCATTTTCTAATCTGATCTGAATAACCTTTAATATAATCAGTGGCGGATAATACCGGACCCCGACGGTCTTTGAGACATTTCTCTATATAAGAGACTTTAGGCTCTTCCAGTGGATGCAGCATATTCCAGCGATCAACATCCTGGGCTTCACGACGCAGTTCATTGTAACTGGTGACACTCCAGACATCAGAATCAATTGACCATTCCTTATCCAGCATTTCAGCGGCCTTAATAACCTCACGCAAAATAGTACCCGAACCCATTAACTGTATTTTCTTACGTCGTTTACCACCGCCCTGTAGCAGATACATACCTTTAAGTATGCCTTTTTCCACCCCTTTTGGCAGTGCCGGCTGTTGATAGTTTTCATTCATCACCGTAATGTAGTAGAACACGTTTTCCTGTTCTTTATACATACGACGCATACCTTCATGAATAATCACAGCCAGTTCATAAGCATAGGTCGGATCATAGCTGATGCAGTTTGGAATAGTCGCTGCCATTTGTAATGAATGGCCGTCCTGATGCTGTAAACCTTCACCCGCCAGAGTAGTGCGTCCGGCAGTGCCGCCCAGCAGGAAGCCTCGCGCCTGCATATCACCCGCCATCCAGCACAGATCGCCCACACGCTGGAAACCAAACATGGAATAATAAATATAAAATGGCACCATATTAACGCCATTGGTACTATACGATGTTGCTGCCGCAATCCATGAAGACATGGCACCTGCCTCATTAATACCTTCCTGCAGAATATGCCCTGACTTATCTTCTTTGTAGAACATTACCTGATCTTTATCCTGTGGTGTGTATAACTGACCCACAGAAGAATATATACCCAGCTGGCGGAACATGCCTTCCATACCGAAAGTACGGGCTTCATCCGGAACAATAGGGACAATATTATCACCAATATTTTTGTCACGACTTAACAAAGTCAGCATACGTACAAAGGCCATGGTGGTTGACATTTCCCGCTCACCAGAGCCGTTTAATAATGGCTCAAAAATGGACAATTCGGGAATAACCAGTGGTGCTGCAACACGATTACGCACCGGCAGTAAACCGCCTAGTGACTCACGACGGGACATAATATATTTATATTCTTCACTGTCTTTACCCGGGTGGAAGTATTCGGCTTTTGCGGCTTGCTCATCACTGATAGGAATATTAAAACGATTTTTATAGGCAATCATTTCCTGGGCATCAAGCTTCTTCTGAGAGTGCGTTCGCATCTGCCCTTCACCGGCAGAACCCATACCATAACCTTTTACCGTATGCGCCAGAATAACCACCGGCTGATCTTTAGTTTCCACAGCCTCTTTATAGGCTGAATAAACTTTATGCGGATCATGACCACCCCGGTTCAGACGCCATATATCTGCATCAGACATATTGGCCACCATAGCTTTTAGTTCCGGATATTTACCAAAGAAATGTTCACGTACATAAGCACCGTCTTTGGATTTGTAATTCTGAAAATCGCCATCCACGCATTCCATCATACGACGTTTTAATAAACCATCTTTGTCTCTGGCCAGTAACGGATCCCAGTAACTTCCCCAGATCACTTTAATGACTTTCCAGCCTACCCCACGGAAAGTGGCCTCCAGCTCCTGAATGATCTTACCATTACCGCGCACCGGACCGTCCAGACGCTGCAGGTTACAGTTAATTACCCAAATCAGATTATCCAGTTTTTCACGGGAAGCCAGAGAGATTGCGCCCAGGGTCTCCGGTTCATCGGTTTCACCATCACCAATAAAGGACCAGATTTTTCGATTACGGGTATCAGCCAGTCCGCGATCATGCATATAACGCATAAAACGAGCCTGATAAATAGACTGAATGGGACCCAGTCCCATAGATACTGTTGGAAACTGCCAGAAATCAGGCATTAACCAGGGATGCGGATAGGAGGACAAACCACCGCCATCCACTTCCTGACGGAATTTGTCCAGCTGTTCTTCATCCAGACGCCCTTCCAGAAAGGATCGGGCATACATTCCCGGTGCAGAGTGCCCCTGAAACAGTACCAGATCACCACCATGTTCATGGGTTGGAGCACGGAAAAAATGGTTAAAACCCACATCGTATAAGGTTGCTGCAGAAGCAAAACTGGCAATATGTCCACCCAGTTCGGTCGATTTACGGTTGGCTTTAACCACCATAGCCGCCGCATTCCAGCGGATCAGGGAACGGATTCGAGCTTCCAGTGCCGCATCACCCGGAATACTGCTTCCCATATGCGGCGGAATGGTATTTACATAGGCGGTATTGGATGAATGCGGCAGATTTACCCCGGAACGTCGTAACTGATCGATTAACTGTTCCAGCAGAAAATGCGCCCGTTCAGGGCCTTCATTTTCCAGCACGGATTCCAGTGCTTCCAGCCATTCCCGGGTTTCCTGATGATCAATATCCTGCTCCAGAGCCGGACTTAAGTTCTGATTTGACATGGTTTTAATCTCCCGCCATGTTTATAAAACATCCTCTTTAAAAACCCTTTAAAAATAGGCACTTTTTACA
>JALVAL010000304.1 GCA_027011205.1 Gammaproteobacteria bacterium | reverse complement strand
AAATAATTCACATTATTTACGACGTGAGTTTAATGGTTTTTTAGTTTTTTTCTTATACGTGTTAGCACGTCTGGTGTCTGTTTTATTGTCCAGTCTGTTTTTTTCTGCCGGAACCAGCTGATGCTCACCATTGCCAATTAAATCAAAGCGCCCCATTGCCCGCAGTGCTTCACGGATCATGGGCCAGTTTTTGGGATCGTGATAACGCAGCAATGCCTTATGTAATCGGCGACTGCGTTCACCTTTAGCAGTTAGTACTTTTTCAGATTTGTAACTCAGACGTTTTAGAGGATTGCGCTCACTATGGTACATAGCTGTGGCTGTTGCCATAGGTGAGGGATAAAAATTCTGCACCTGATCCAGACGAAATTTATTTTCCTTTAACCACAGCGCCAGATTGACCATATCTTCAATGGTAGAACCGGGATGAGCGGCAATAAAATAGGGGATTAAATATTGCTCTTTGCCCGCGTCTTTAGAAAATTTTTCAAACATCTGTTTAAATTCATAATAAGAACTGATTTCCGGCTTCATCATTTTACTTAAAGTGCCCTGTTCTGTATGTTCAGGAGCAATTTTCAGATAGCCACCCACATGATAAGTGACCAGTTCCCGCACGTATTCCGGTGATCTCACCGCCAGATCATAACGCAGACCAGAAGCAATAAAGACTTTTTTAATACCGGGTAATTTCCTGGCACGCTGATACAAATGCACCAGCGGATCATGATCAGTGCTCATATGATTACAGATAACAGGATAAACACAGGACAGTCGGCGACAGGCCGCTTCAATATTTTTATCATCACAGGCCAGTCGCCACATATTGGCTGTTGGACCGCCCAGATCAGAAATATAACCTTTAAATTCAGGTACATGATCACGTAGTTCTTCAATTTCTCGAATAATAGAATCTTCTGATCGATTTTGAATAACCCGCCCTTCATGTTCAGTAATGGAACAGAAAGTACAGCCGCCAAAGCAGCCGCGCATAATATTAATAGAAAAGCGGATCATCTCATAAGCAGGCATTTTTTTACCCTCATAATCCTTATGCGGCAGTCGGGTATAAGGCAGTTCAAACAGCTGATCCAGCTCTTCTGTGGTCAATGGAAAAGGCGGCGGGTTCAACCAGATATCTTTAGTATCATGTTTTTGCACCAGTGCCCTGGCATTACCGGGATTGGTTTCCAGATGCAGAACACGTGAAGCATGGGCATATAATACCGAATCGGCTTTGACTTTTTCATAGGATGGCAGACGGATCACACAGCGTTCCCGATCCAGGGTTTTGACAATGCTTTTTAAGGGCACTGCAATTTCTGATGTCTTAGGCGTGTTGTTATCTGAGCAGGGTGTTTCATCAACCTGTTCATAGGGACTGACCACCGCATCCACTTTTCCGGGTCGATCCACCCGGCTGGAGTCTATTTCCATCCAGCCTTTTCGGGCATGTTTAACCACAAATGCTGTACCACGAATATTATCCAGTTTATCTATCGATTCTCCTCGACTCAGACGATGAGCAATTTCCGTGATCTGACGTTCACCATTGCCATAAACCAGCAGGTCAGCCCTGGAATCAAATAACACCGAGCGTCTGACCTTATCTGACCAGTAATCGTAATGAGCTATTCGACGCAGGCTGGCTTCAATACCGCCAACAATAACCGGTACATCAGACCAGGCCTCCTTACAGCGCTGGGTATAAACTGTAACCGCCCGATCCGGCCGTTTACCGCCGATATCATCGGGCGTATAGGCATCATCATGACGCAGTTTACGGTCCGCTGTATAGCGATTGATCATGGAATCCATATTACCGGCGGTTACCCCATAAAACAGATTCGGCTTGCCCAGGGTTTTAAAATCATCACTGCTGTTCCAGTCAGGCTGATCAATAATACCCACCCTGAATCCCTGAGATTCAAGCAAACGGCCAATCAGAGCCATGCCAAAACTGGGGTGATCCACATAGGCATCACCGGTTACCAGAATTACATCACAGGAGTCCCAGCCCAGAGCATGCATTTCTTCCAGAGTATGAGGCAGGTATTCAGACACGCCATAACATTCCGCCCAGTATTTATCGTAAGAGAAAATATTCTGTAACGGGGAACGTAATCTGACTTTCCGAACTGGTTTTGACATTCAACTTATCAATCTTGTTGAGCCATAGAGACAGAACAATGGTCTATTCCCATGGCTGGATTAATTTCTCGGGCAATCAGACCGCTTTGTGATAAATGGACTTCATACCACTGTTCAGGCTTCATGCTCATAAACACAGACTGGCCATACTCTGCATCCAGTAATGGCAACCACTGATACTGTTTTTTCAGAGCCCATAAATCCACAACAGGCTCATTTTCCAGTTTATAAACCGTGGGTAAATTCTGCCTTTGTTG
>JALVAL010000303.1 GCA_027011205.1 Gammaproteobacteria bacterium | reverse complement strand
GCTTATAGGGCGGCAGAGCACTTAATAATTTTTTACCATAAAATTTAGTCATAATACGTTTATCCAGCAGGGTGATCCTGCCGGTATCGGTTTCCTTGCGGATCAAACGTCCACAGGCCTGTACCAGTCGAATAGAAGCATCAGGTACGGCAATTTCCATAAAGGCATTTCTACCCTGGGATTCCAGCCATTCAGTTAAGGAGGCATCCACCGGATCATCCGGGACAGAAAAGGGTAGTTTGGCAATAATAACGTGTTCACAATAAGGTCCCGGTAAATCAATACCTTCTGCAAAACTGGCCAGTCCGAAAATGACACTGCCTTTACCCTTATCAATCTGCTTTTTATGATCGTTAATTATTAGCTGTTTATTTTTCTGGCCCTGGGTGAGTAATAACTTTTTCCATATGTCGGAACTGCGTAATAATTCATACTCTACATCATTCATCTGTTTTTTAGAGGAAAACAGAACCAGACTGCCTTTGTCCGGATCAATAATTTTTTTCAGGATTTTAACTACTTCATCGGTATGAGCCTGATACTGAGTAGCCTCAGTTTGCATTTTGGGTACCACAAACTCAACATTTTCCTGGTAATTAAAAGGACTGGGCAGGCGGTTAAAATACCCGGGCGCACCGGAATTAAGGATAAAACGGTCAAAATTACCCAGGGCCGCAATCGTTGCGCTGGTGACCACAGCTCCATAACATTGAGACCAGAGGATCTGTTCAAGGGTATTGGCTGCCAGAATAGGACTGCAGGCCAGCTCCAGATCAGAATTATCTCTGCCTTCTGTTTTTTTCAGCCAGCGGGCTTTGGGGGGTTGCTCCGTTTTATCGTTGACGGTGTAGGCTGTGAAAAGGTTCAGTGCTGCTTCAGCGCGGTTCTGCATAGGAGCAATCTGCGGCAGCCATTGCTCTGCCAGTTCTGTTTTTAAGCCGGTTATTTCACCATCCAGAGTGTCCTTCAGGCTGGTGCAGATAGTTTGCAGGTCTGCATAAAGCTTTTCATATTGAACCAGTAGCTGCTGACACTGATTCTGTATGTTTTGTGGTACTTGACCCTGTTCAAATCGATACACTGCCGTTGGGGATTGCTGAGTAGTAAAACCACTTCTTTGTAGAGGAAAATCAATTTGTTTTAAAATACCATGTAAATCAATACATAGCTGAGAAATATCCTTAATTTTATCTGGTAAGTTATTAATTATCTGGTTGATTTTTGCTGTGGGTTTGGCTGATGCCTGAAAGCTTTTTAAACTGGAAAGCAGCTGCTCATGCCATTTTATGGCGGCTTTAATGTAAAAAGAAAAATGAAAATGATTCAGTGCTTTAAGCGGCAGATGATGGCCTTCATCAAAAATATAAATGCATTCATCCGGTGCAGGCAGAATATAACCACCCCCCATATTCAGATCACTGATCACCAGATCATGATTGGCAATAATACAGTCAACCTTAAAAATTGCTTCTCTGGCTTTAAAATAGACACATTTATTATAATATGAACAGCGCTTGCCGCTGCATTGATGCTGATCGGAGGTCAAAGGAAACCAGCTGCTGTTTGAGATTGGATCCTCCCAGCTGTCAAGTTCGCCATCCCATTGTTTGTTATGCCAGGCCTGGTGTAATGCACGGTACAAATCTATATCATCTTTATTGTTTAATAATACTTCCTGATCGGGTAACTGGTTAAGAGGTAATTCATCCTGAGCCTTAAGGTTTACATAATTTTCCAGGTTATGGAGACAGACATAACGTTTACGCCCTTTGGCCAGAGTAAAGGAAAAATTAAGACCACTATGACGTTGAATATCCGGTAGATCTTTTACCAGGATTTGATCCTGCAGGGCTATGGTTGCAGTTGAAATAACCAGTTTTTTCTTATGTTCTTTCGCTATAGGCAGGGCTGAAACAATATAGGCAATGGTTTTACCGGTGCCGGTACCTGCTTCGAGGGTACAAACATAGGGGATTTCTGGATCTTCTCTGTCAATATTGCCCAGAGTTCTGGCAATATCTGCAATCATGAGTTTTTGACCATATCTGGGCTTGAGTTCTTTGCTTTCAAGCAAATTAGAATAGGCCGTTTGTATAGTTTTTTTTAATTTATCTGTCAGCACGGAAGGCAGTTTAGCATACATTTGAGCAATAGAAATGTAGCAGTTTTTAGAGTTAATTACTACGTTATAGTTTGAATATCGTTTGGTCAAATTAATTGCTGGAACTATTCCAAATAATATTCTTAAATAATCTTTAAATACAAACGGATACTTTTGTTATTTATAGTAAATTATAGTTTTTTGTCAAAAAGTAACTGACCGTTTATCGGAATTAGTTGTGTTCTTGTCCTTATTAATTGTATTTTTTACAATTTATTGACTAGAATGTCCTAATAAGTGATAGAAAAGATAAGGT
>JALVAL010000302.1 GCA_027011205.1 Gammaproteobacteria bacterium | reverse complement strand
ATCCTGAACATTAAATATTGGTATTTTATCATACTCTAATATGTTCAGGCAAAAAGAAAGCATTTAAACCTTGTATATTAAATATAAAGGCTTTGCCACAATATTTTGACTTCAAACATACATTAAGGGCAAGTAATAGTGAAAGTTTTTAGAGGTTCAATGAGAAGTTTAAAGTGTCCAGAAGTTTCGTAAGAAAAAAGCCCCTGATCAGAAAATCGAATCGGCCGGTTAAAATGCATTTGATTCAAAAACTGACTGTATTTCTGTCAATCCTTCTGTTTTCTGTCCAGGCTTTTACCGCATCCCCTCTTACAATTACCTTATCTGAAGATTCTGAACTTGAAGTGCAGACTTATCCTGCCGGAGGAAAGGAGCTGTTGATCATTCTGCCCTCAGAATATGGTATACGCGACGGTTTAATCACACTGGCACAGAACCTGCAAAACCGGGGTGTGGAAACCTGGATCGCCGATCCCTATTCTAGCTGGATGCTTCCGGTTCTGGAATCGAGTCTGGCAAAAATACCGGCTGAGGCCTATCTGAAATTGTTTAAATATGCACAAACAACCGGCAAACATATTTATCTATTAAGCAATGATAAAGGCGCGGCTAAATTACTGGAAGCCATCCATCAATGGCAATTGGAATCTGCACCGCTAATAGCAGGCGTCATTCTTATTTCACCTAATCTGTATATCAATACCCCCACTGCCGGCAACCGGGGTGAATTACGCCCTATTGCTTTTACCACTAATGTACCGGTATTTATTTATCTGCCGTCAAAATCCACTCTGGCACTGCACATAAATCATACTGTTAACGCGCTTGAGAATGGTGGCAGCGATGTATTTGTACAGGTACTGAAAAATATACGAGCCCGTTTCTTTTTCCGTGATGATGCCACCGCAGCAGAGCTTAAAGCATCATCTGAATTGAGCAGTCATATTATACAGGCCATGCACCTGACAGGCACCTATACCCAGTCCAGAAAAGCCCCGCCATTACAGGATTCCAAATGGAATTTAAGCAATAAGACTACTGCTAAAAAAACGGGAACTCTACGTATTTATAACGGTAGACTAAAGCCGGAAAATTTTACTGTTAATAATTTGGATAACCAGCCAGTATCACTTTTCGACCATCAGGGAAAGGTGGTGCTTATTAATTTCTGGGCCAGCTGGTGTCCACCCTGTGTACATGAAATACCATCAATGAACAGCTTAAAAAAAGATCTTTCTGATCAGCCTTTTACTATACTGGCTATTAATCTGGGTGAACCGTTAGCCGACATACAAAGCTTCATCAGTACCCATCCTGTCAGTTTTCCAGTACTACTGGATCCACAACAGGCAGTGGCAAAAAAATGGCAGGTATTTGCTTTTCCCAGCAGTTATTTACTGGATAAAAAAGGCCTGATCCGCTTCTCAGTGGCCGGTGGAATTGACTGGAATTCCAGTGCTGTCAGAGCTGCAATAAAGACTCTTCTTGCAGAATAAGTTTTGTCAGCATTTATGGATAAAAGCATACGTTTTAAAAATAACACATCAGGCGCTGAAGTTCTTTACAATTTTTTTCTCCTATTAAAGCTTCAAGTAAAAGGTATGAAACCTGAAGTGATCCGCCTGGTCCCTGACAACTGATAATACGATAATCAACAGCAATGGCAGTATTTAATACATTAGCTCCCAATTGTTGTAATCGCCCCTCATTATCATGATTACGGCTAAAAGGATACGTTACGGCGGCTTTGTTTTTAACTAAGCCTGCTTCTGCAACCGGCAGAATACCAACACAAAAAGTAGCCAGCCAACCACCCTGAGTATAAATCTCTCTGGCAAGATTTCGTAACCGCTCGTCATAAGCTTCATTAAAGCCATGGCTATGAAAACCTCCCGGAATGGCTAAAGCATCATATTCTGAGGGTATAAGCTGTTCAAAAGCAATATCAGGTTTTATAGTCAGACCAAAACGGCTTTTAATATGGGTATGAAAACCGGTTGTAATGACTTCTACCGTTGGAACCCATTCCCGATATTGAGTCCAGCCCATAATGTCTGTGATAGAAACAGCTTCCAGATCTTCAAAACCCTGTGCAAGAAATAATAGCACCTTCATAAACTAATGGACTAATGCCTTTTTCATTTCTTCATATTCCTGTTTACTGATTTCTCCTTTGGCATAACGTTTATCCAGTATTTCACGAGCACTTTCCTGAGTATTCTTATTACTCGTACCCTGGCTAAACAGGCCGCGCATGAAAAACAGAAAGACAACAAAAAACAATAGTGGAATGATCCACATAAAACCAAACCCTTGTCCCCAGTCATAGGCTGGACCTTAAGGGAGTATGAATTTTACACATCATAAGTTTACACTCCCTATATAGGGTTTAGCCCCAATTTGGAGCGTCCAGATTTTTTAT
>JALVAL010000301.1 GCA_027011205.1 Gammaproteobacteria bacterium | reverse complement strand
GCCTTGCAGCGACTGCCCGCTATGCAGAGTGTGAAGCACTGGCCAGTGTTTTTGAACATCCCGCTATAACGCTAACTGAATTGATGGAATCTTATAAAACCGTACTGGATGCGGATAAAAAAGCCATGCTCGCAGCTGAAAAAGAAAACAAGAAGAAAGAAAAAGAATTACGCAAGCAACTGGATGCGAAAGCCAGACAGTTACGCGAACTCACCAGCGTATTCAATCAATACCATGAACAGTTCACCCAGAGCAGTGTCGGCGAACCCTTGCATGACTACAAACAAAGCCTGAAAGACTGGCACGCGCTCGCCGATTACTTCCCCGATGATGACTATCAGGATATTGAAGGGTTCTGCAAAGTGGTGGATTTGGAAGAAG
This sequence comes from Gammaproteobacteria bacterium, assembly GCA_027011205.1. Lineage (GTDB taxonomy): Bacteria > Pseudomonadota > Gammaproteobacteria > GRL18 > GRL18 > JANELJ01. The sequence continues at coordinate 2,044 of JALVAL010000301.1, read as the reverse complement.
TGGTTGAAAATGACTACAGCCTGACACCGGGGCGGTATGTGGGGTATAGCATCCAGATTGATGAAGATTTTGATTATCAGGGGCGGATGGCTGAGATTCATCGGGAGTTGGCTGGGTTGAGTGTTGAAGCTAACTCACTTATCCAGAATATTGTCTCGGTTTCAGTTTGATTATGGAGTGGGAAACTGGGAAATTGTCAGATTTGGTTGTCTTCCAGAGAGGGTTCGATATAACCAAAGCTCGGCAAGTTGAGGGTAAGGTTCCTATCATTTCATCCTCTGGAATTACAAGTTTTCATAATGTAGCTAAGCAAATTGGTCCAGCAATTATAATTGGACGTAAAGGCACACTTGGCTCTGTTCACTTTTACAGTGGTGAATATTGGCCGCATGATACAACTTTGTGGAGTAAGGAAATCAAAGGCGACCCCAGATTTGTTTATTACTTACTTCAAACCATGAAATTAGAGCAATACGATGTAGGGAATGCCAATCCTACTCTTAATCGAAATCATATACACCGATTAGACGTTCCTATACCACCACCCACAATCCAACAAAAAATCGCCCATATCCTATCTGCCTACGATGACCTGATTGAAAACAACCTGAAACGCATCAAGCTGCTCGAAGAAATGGCGCAGATCACCTACGAACAGTGGTTTATACGCATGAAATTTCCGGGGCATGAGACCACACCGATAGATGCTGAGACGGGGTTGCCTGAGGGGTGGTCGCATTTATCTGTTGGCTCATTACTTCAACATGAGATTGGTGGTGGCTGGGGGAAAGAAGAGTTATCACAAGAGTTTTCCGAATCTGCATATGTGATTCGTGGTACGGACTTTGATGGTTTATCTACAGGTGAATTGTCGAATGTTCCATATAGATACCATAAAAAGTCGAACCTTGCATCACGAAAATTAAAGCATGGAGACATTATCTTTGAGGTTTCGGGAGGAAGTCACTATGCTGGGGTTGCTCGTAATGCCTTTGTTGATGGTGAGCTATTAGAACAATTAAATGACAGTGTTATGTGCGCAAGTTTTTGCAAACTTGTAAGAGCAGATGAGCTCCGCAATGCTTACTTGCTTTATCACTTCTTTAAATTTTTAAGGTCTATCAAAGCAACAGAGGTTTTTGAGATAAGGAGTGCTAGTAATATTGTGAATTATAACTGGACTGCTTTTTTGAAATTTCAGCAAATCCCTTTTCCAGCTGATGTGATTTCAAACGAATTTCAGGAATTGGTTGCACCGATTCATAAACAGCTTTATCAACTTGGCAAACAGAATCAACTTCTAAAAGAAGCCCGCGACATCCTCTTACCCCGCCTAATGACCGGCATGATCAATGTCGATAAAATTGAACTACCTACCCCAAAACAAGACACGGAGGCCGCATGAGTTATGAGTATTCCGAAGATGGCTTAGTTGAAGCCGCTACTCAGGAGGTACTGGAAGACCTGGGCTGGACGGTTGAATATGCCTGGACAAAAGAATCCTTTTCTACATTGGATGACCGTAGTGACGGTTTGCTGGGTCGTGCCAATAAATCGGAAGTGTTGCTGGTGCGTTATCTTCTGGCGGCTTTACGAGAGCTGAACCCTGGACTACCAGAGACGGCTTATCAACAGGCCGTAGAGGCGCTGAGTCGTTCGGTTGCCGATAAACATCTGGCAGCGGTCAATCAGGAAAAACATGATCTGCTGGTAAAAGGCGTGCCAGTCAGCTATCAGGATGATAAGGGCGTTCTGAAAAAGAAAACCCTGCGCGTATTTGATTTTTCTGCGCCAGAGAACAATGACTTTCGTGCCATACGTCAACTGGAAGTCGTCGGTAAGCTGTATAACCGCCGTCCGGATATTGTCGGCTTTGTGAACGGTATTCCGCTGGTGTTCTTTGAGTTGAAGGCGCACCACACTGACCTGCGCCACGCCTATGATGACAACCTGACCGATTACAAATATAGCATCCCGGAGATTTTACACTGCAATGCCTTTATTATCCTGAGTAATGGCACGGATGCGCGAGTGGGTACGGTGA
>JALVAL010000300.1 GCA_027011205.1 Gammaproteobacteria bacterium | reverse complement strand
GGATTTTAAAATGGAAGAATATAACCAGATTGTGACTGTAATTGCCATGAGTATGGGGGTTGCCTGGGCAAGTGGGATAAATCTCTATGCAGCTATTCTAATGCTGGGCATTATGGGAGCAACGGGAAATGTTGAACTACCAGCCGGTCTTGAGGTGTTAAGTGATCCTATGGTAATAGGTGCTGCAGGCCTGATGTATTGTGTTGAATTTTTTGCTGATAAAGTGCCTGGTGTTGATACCGGCTGGGATGCAATTCACACTTTTGTACGAGTGCCGGCTGGCGCTATCCTGGCTGCTGCTGCTGTAGGAGATGTCTCTTCTGCAGCCAGTATTGCTGCAGGAATACTGGGAGGTGGGATGGCATTAGGCACTCATTCTCTTAAATCTGGAACCCGGGTGTTGATTAACACTTCACCAGAACCAGTTTCCAACTGGGCCGCTTCCATTGCAGAAGATCTGGCTGTTATTGGCGGCTTATGGACTGCACTTCACTATCCCACTCTATTTGTTGTTTTTCTGATTGTTTTTGTTGTATTAATGATCTGGTTACTGCCAAAGCTCTGGCGTGGAATTAAAGCGGTTTTTTCAACTATTGTGCGTTTTTTCTCATCTGGGCCAGAGAAAAAAGATGATTTCTCAACTGCCATGTCCGGATCCGCGGATAAGCAGGTAAATCTTAATGAATCTGTATTAAAAATGGAATATAAAAACAAAAAGGAGTGATTTGTCTCTAAATAGTGTCCATCTGGTAAATTGCCAGTAAGGCAATTTACCAGAACGTAAAAGAAAAAGTGTGATTTCTTTTTTACTTCATTTTTAACGACTTACAGTCGTTAAAAATGAGCGGCAGGTCCCTGTGCAAGTGTGCATCAATAAATAGGTGGTTTTTTTGATAAAAGTCAATAAAACTATAAACAGCTATTTGAAATACTACTTTTATTGATTATAGTTATAAGGGTAAACCCTAGAGTCAGCTACAATGTAACTATTCAGCGTGTTTAGATTTTGCCACAGTTCAACCTAGAAAAATCAGTTGACCTCGTTACGAAATAGACTTAGGTGCTGGAGATTAAGGGTTATACAGGTTATTTTGGCTGCTGGGTAAAAGATGAATATGCTGAGTAGTTACGCCACAATTATTAATAAAGGCAAAACATGACCAGTTCACTTATTAAATTCTTTGAATACGGCATTTGCGTATTATCGCTTAGCACCATAGTGTTTGGAGCATACTCTATATTTACTTTGTAAATTTAGGCATAATCAGCAGTTTTTTCAGGATCGGTTTCATGTTCAGATTTATCATTTTAGTCTGCTTTTTATGTATCGTAAATCCTGTTATATCTGCTGAATTTAATATTAAACTCAGAAAAACAGATATTAATGAATTAAAACAGCAGTTACTGCCGACTTTTGATCATAATATAGCCTACCTTAATTCTATATTACATTGCCTTGAGCAGGGTAATTCAACAGACTATTGTCTTGATAAACACCCGCTTCCGGGAAATAATTCCAGTATTCAGCAAGCGGAAACTAGAACTGAAGATTTAAAAAATACTATTCAAAAAAAACTGGTTCAAGGTGATTTATCTGAACAGGATATTATTGAGGGTTTAAAAAAATTTCTGCAACAGGCAAAGGAAGCTAGAGCGTGTTTATTGGTCGGGCAAACGGCTAATGAGTTAAAAGATTGTTTTATAAAATACCAGGGCTCTTAACTTAAAATTCGCTAAGTAGTGTGCATCCTTTTATTGATGCACACTTGCGGTACAGGGACGTACCGCTCATTTTTGACGACAGTAAGTCGTTGAAAATGGAGTAAAAGAAAAATCAAACTTTTTCTTTTACGTTCCGGTAAATTGCCAGGAAGGCAATTTACGGATGGACACTAACACTAAGTAGTTATCAATTCATTCAAGCAAGTTATTATACCAAAATAACTTGCTTATTCTTCTTTTATTTCCTATGTTTAGTGCATGTTGACAAAATATCTTACTTTAATTGTAAAATGAACTGGTTTGCGCACGCTTTCAGTTTATGGCGCATATTATTATTGCCCTTTCTTTTTTTTCACGGGCAATTAATTGCCGGCGAAGTTGCCGATTCCGATATTGAAATTTATGTCAATGCCAGCGTCCCAGAAAAAAATTATACACTCTCTGAAATTCGGGCTATTTTTGCCATGCGTAAAACTGTATGGTCTGATGGCAGTAAAATACATGTTTTTGTATTTCCGGACAATTCTCCAGAACATCGCCAATTTACTAAATCCAGACTGAATATGTTTCCTCACCAGTTTCGAAGGATCTGGGATAGATTGATTTTTTCTGGTGTAGGTTTAGCTCCTGTTGAAGTTCAGTCATTTGAAGAAATGCAGGAGCAATTAGAAAACACACCGGGCAGTATTGGTTATCTGTATAAACC
>JALVAL010000299.1 GCA_027011205.1 Gammaproteobacteria bacterium | reverse complement strand
GACGAACTATCTGAAGAAGAACAGAAAAAAATCCTTGAAAGTTCACCAAAAGGGACATGGGCAATCATGTTTATCTACGGGATAATATTTACCCTGGGCTTTCTCTATTTCTGGTTTGAGCTTTTTGTAGCTCGTGGCCCGATTAATTAAAGGAGATTAACGGCATGGCAATTCATATTGATCCACTTGAAAGGAAGTGGATAGTCATGATCGCAGCAATTGTGCTTTTGACCTGGGTACTTATTATCTATTACGCTGCAGTAAAAAAAGTACATCCACCCAGTAATGTTGAAGTTATTGACTCGACTCGTTTACATCTTGCTTCTGGGGTGGGTGGTGGTGAGTTTATGGAAGATAATTTAGGAGTGCACCGGGCTTCAGATGGTATGCTTGTGGTGACCATGGTGGCTGCTCGCTATGGTTTTTATCCACAACATATAGAAGTACCTGTTAATACCCCCGTCAGGTTTAGAATTGCCTCATTTGATGTGTTACATGGTGTAATGATTCCTTTTAGTAATATGAACACAATGATTGTTCCCGGCTATATTGCAGAGGTCAATACCAGTTTTACTAAACTCGGTGATTTCCCATTAATTTGTGATGAATATTGTGGACTGGCCCATGCCTATATGTATGGCATGATTAAAATCGTGCCCAAAGATGAATTTAAATTAATCGCGGGGGTTAACTAATGGCGACATCTTCTCGTGTCATCAATGATATTGCGTTATCGACTGAAACGACTGACTCCACCAACAAGCTGGCATTCTGGAATTTCTTTGTTGCTTTTGCTGCCTTTGCCCTGGCTCTGCCAATGGGTGCTTATCAGGTACTCGAACGCAGTGGCATGTTTCCAGCCCTTGAAAATGCTCTGGTGTATTATTCATCCACATCAACGCATGGCGTCCTGATGGCTTATGTTCTGAGCACCTATTTTATTATGGGTTTTGGTTATCATACCGCTGTGCACAGTCTGAAACAAAAATTATTTTCCCTTAAATTTGCCTGGACGGGTTTCTGGATATCAACCATTGGTGTTGTTCTGGCGGCTATCCCCCTGCTGACCGGAAACGCATCGATATTGTATACTTTTTATCCGCCGGAATTTGCACATCCTGTATTCTATATTGGTGCTGCTCTACTGGTTGTGGGCTCATGGTTCTGGTGTGTTGTTATGGTTGTTTCAACGGTGCAATGGAAAAAAGCCAACCCCGGAAAACCCGTACCATTAATTATGTATGGCACGGTTTTAAATGCACTATTGTGGTTGTGGACTTCCATGGGGGTTGCGTCAGAAGTTGTTTTCCAGTTGATTCCAACCTCACTGGGACTGGCTGACACACTGGATCCTGGATTATCAAGAGTTCTGTTCTCTGAAACTTTACATGGCATTGTATATTTCTGGTTATTCCCAGCTTATCTGGTGATGTACACCATTCTACCTAAAGAAGTCGGTGGCAAACTGTTTAGTGATGAAATGGCACGTATTGCTTTTGTGATGCTTTTTATTTTCTCGGTTCCCATTGGTATGCATCACTTGTATATGGATCCAATGGTGGCAGCAGGGTGGAAATTATTACATATGATTGGCACCTTTATGGTAGCCGTACCCACATTGATTACCGGTTTTACCATCATTGCAACCATGGAAATTGCCGGACGTTTACGCGGTGGTAAAGGTCTTTTTGGCTGGCTTAAAACTCTGGACTATCAAAATCCGATAGTTCTGGCATCCACCCTGTCACTGTTAATGCTGACGGTCGGTGGCTGGGGGGGGGTAATAAATGCCGCCTATTCTTTGGATGCTCTGATTCATAACACACAATGGATACCCGGACATTTCCATCTAATTTACGGTGGTACGACGGTTATTATGTATTTTGCCGCTGCCTACTGGATTTGGCCCAAAATAACCGGACATCAATTATTTTCTAAAAAGCTGGTTATTGCGCAATTGTGGCTATGGTTTATCGGCATGTGGGTAACCACTATGCCGTGGCATTATCTCGGGCTTATCGGACAACCTCGACGGGTTGATACTTTGCAGGCTTACCAGCAAGCAGAAGAACTGGTCAGATCATGGGATTTCTCTATGCTTATCATGAATTTTGGCGCACTGACTTTACTGGTATCAGGGCTTCTGTTTATCTATATTCTGTTTATGACATCACGTCAGCCTACAGTGAATGAGGCTGAGCGTGAAGTGAACTATGCAGTAGCCATTCATCCTCCTCTGCAGGTTCCAAAGGTATTAAATAGTTTAGCTTTCTGGAATTGGGCAATGTTGATTTATTTAGCCACAAGCTATGGCTATCCAGTCTTGCAATTCTGGTTTATCGGCACACCTGAATCGGCACCGTGGGGCTATTAAAGGAAGATGAAATGATGAAATTATTGAAAAAAACACTGATTGGGCTGGCATTGTT
>JALVAL010000298.1 GCA_027011205.1 Gammaproteobacteria bacterium | reverse complement strand
TACAAAGGGCTCTTTTATAGTGTTTAACCTTGAAAAATCAGCCAGACGGGATAAACCTAAATAAAGGAAGGAAGAAAGGAAGAAAACAGCAATAATAAAACAACTGGTTAAAATTTGTAATTTATAATCTAATTGCACTTTTAATTTGAAAACAGGAAGTGCTGCTTTCATAATAACAGGACAGATAGCCATATGAGCGTTTTGCTGCTCACAGTTTCATGGGAATTTAAGGAGATTTTTTAACAGAACAGAGATAAAAAAGAATAATGGCGAAGAGGGGGGGATTCGAACCCCCGAAACCTTTCGGTTTACACACTTTCCAGGCGTGCGCCTTCGACCACTCGGCCACCTCTCCACAAATCAAGTCGTCTCCACAAATCAAGTCGGGCAGAATAAACTACTTGAGGCTTAAAATCAAGAATATTATGGTTTTTTTGCTTCCAGTTTATCCCAGCGTTCATAAGCGTTTTCCAGTTCACTATTAACAATTTCCAGTTCGGCCAGTTTTTTCTGAATAATGGATTGATCCTGCTGATAGAAATCAGGGGCTGCTATATTAGTTTCTATCTCAGACCGCTGTTCTTCAAGGGCCTCAATTTTGGCCGGCAGTTTATCCAGCTCTTTTTGTTCGGTAAAAGTGAGTTTAACCGCATTTTTCTTTTTAGCTGGTAGTGATGGTGTATTTTGCCTGTTGCTTTTCTGATGCTGGATTTTATTATCTGCATCCGGCACTGTTCGCTGCCTGAGCCAGTCATCATAGCCGCCGACATATTCATTTAACTCACCGTTTTCAAATACCAGGGAGCTGGTGATCACATTATTTAAAAATGCCCGATCATGACTGACAATGATTAAAGTCCCCTGATAATCCATTAACAGGGACTCCAGTAATTCCAGGGTATCACTGTCCAGATCATTGGTGGGTTCATCCAGCACCATTAAATTAGCGGGTCTGGTAAATAGCTTGGCCAGCAACAGGCGATTTCGCTCACCACCGGATAATGCCCGAACCGGTACTTTGGCTCGTTCAGACGAAAAAAGAAAATCTCTTAAATAGCTGTAGACATGACGTTCACGACCGTTAATGGAAACAAACTCTCTGCCCTGACCAATATTTTCCAGAATACTTTTTTGTTCATCCAGTTGATCCCGTAATTGATCAAAATAGGCAATCTCCAGTTTAGTACCCTGTTTAACCGTACCGCTATGGGGTTCAAGTTTACCCAGCAGAAGATTTAACAGGGTTGTTTTACCCACCCCGTTTGGACCGATAATACCGATACGATCAGCGCGCATAATAACGGTAGAAAAATTTTTTACAAGATAATGATTTTCATATTCAAAGCTGATATTTTCCACTTCAATAACCAGCTTACCGGATCGCTGCTGATCATCCACTTCCAGTTTGGCCTTACCCTGGAGATTTCTACGTTGACTACGTTCATCACGCATGGCTTTAAGAGCTCGAACCCGTCCTTCATTACGGGTTCGGCGCGCTTTGATACCCTGGCGGATCCAGACTTCTTCTTCAGCCAGTTTTTTATCAAATAATTCATTCGCCTTAGCTTCTGCGTGCAGCATTTCTTCTTTACGCCGTAAAAAAGTCTGATAATCACAGGCAAAAGAAACCAGCTTACCCCTATCCAGTTCCAGAATACGAGTGGCAACATTCTGCAAAAAGATCCGGTCATGGGTAATAAACAGCACACAGCCATTATAGCCTTTAAGAAAATTTTCCAGCCAGAGAATAGATTCTATATCCAGATGGTTGGTCGGTTCATCCAGCATCAGGATATCCGGTTCATTGGCCAGAGCCTTAGCCAGCATAACCCGGCGTTTTAAACCACCGGAAAGGTTCTCAATTAAATCTTCACCATTTAGCTGCAGTCGGGAAATCGTTTCCTCAACCTTCTGCATCATAGACCAGCCATTAACAGCCTCCAGTTCATGCTGAATGCTTTCCATTTTTTTTAGTGCCTGCTCATCACCCTGACTGACTTCATGCAGCACATGATGATAGTCCTGCAATAACTGCGCTGCATTGCCCATACCGGAACAGATAATATCAAAAACATTACCACAGGCCTCATGAGGTACTTCCTGAGACAGAGAAGAGACAAGTAAGCCGTCTTTTTTTCGAATATCACCTTCATCAGGATGCATTTCTCCCTGAATCAGGCGCATTAAGGTAGTTTTACCTGTTCCATTACGTCCAATCAGACAGACCCGCTCTCCTTTCTCCAGAGAAAAACTGGCGTGATCCAGCAGGACATGGGTGCCAAAAGCCAGGCAGAGATCATCAATGGAAAATAGGGACATAAACTTACTCAATTAGAAAAACAGCTAACAATCAGCAAAACAGGCAAACTGAGCCTGTTGCAGGCTACCAGCCAGATTTTTATGGCCGGGATTAAAGCAAGCTATTATAC
>JALVAL010000297.1 GCA_027011205.1 Gammaproteobacteria bacterium | reverse complement strand
CTATTCATCGTGTTTAGATTTTGCCACAGTTCAAGGCACAATAGCTTCGCTACCTCAAAGAGGCGCACGGAGAATGTGAGCATATACAAATATGTGACCATTCCCAGGTGCTCTTGAGGGTAGAGTACGAAAATAACGCACTCTCTTACTTAACAAGGACTGGGTAAAAGATGTATACGCTGAGTAGTTACAAAAAATCCATATAAAAAATCCATATAAACTGTTTATCTGAGATGTTCATTTGACATTATTAGCTGGACATAATAGGGGGCAAAATGCAGGTTCAAAACAAGACGTTTAACAATAATTTTAGTGCGCATATAGAAAATATTTTAAAGGAAAGCCGTCACGAACTTCAGGAACGTGCACATCTAATTTCTCTTGAAATAGATACTCATGCTGCAACAGCAAAAAAAGATGTTCATAATCATTTAAGTCATTATGTAAAAGTAAAATCTTTTCAATCCAATACTTCTGTATAGTATAAATGAGTAACAAAAATCAGGATGCAATAAGTTGTGAACAGGTAACTGAATTTCAACGAGAAAGTATCCGCACTGGATTATCTCAATCCTGCCTGATGCAGGCCTTTTTAGATAACCTTTTTTATATGCAGGGGCGTCCCAGAAGTTCGGCTACTCCAAATGATGAATATATGGCTGCTGCCTATACGGTTCGTGATCGTATGTTAAAGCGCTGGGTGCATACGGCTCAAACATACAAAGAACAGGAAGTTCGAACCGTTTGCTATCTCTCAGCTGAATTCCTGTTAGGGCCACATCTCGGTAACAATTTAATTAACCTGGATATCATGCAAAAGGCTCAGGACAGTGCGATTAAAATGGGTCTTAATTTTGATAATATTCTCGCTCAGGAAGAAGAACCCGGTTTAGGTAATGGTGGACTGGGACGTCTGGCAGCCTGTTATCTGGATTCTCTGGCAACCCTTCAAATTCCTGCCATTGGTTATGGTATTCGTTATGAATTTGGTATTTTTGATCAACTTATTGAAGATGGCTGGCAGGTTGAAGTGTCAGATACCTGGCTGCACAATGGCAACCCCTGGGAATTGCCCCGGCCTAAACTGAAATTCCCGGTCAATTTTGGTGGTCGTACAGAAACTTTTCAAAATGAACAGGGACAAATTAAAGTAACATGGGTACCGGAACTCAGTGTTAATGGTGCGGCATACGATACGCCCATTTTAGGGTATGGAGTTAATAACTGTAATTTATTAAGACTATGGAAAGCCGAAGCTCCTGAATCATTTAATTTTCAGGCTTTTAATACCGGTGATTATTATGGCGCTGTTCAGGCTAAAGCTATTGCCGAGAATATCTCTAAAGTTTTATATCCTAATGATGAGAAAATTGATGGTAAAGAACTCCGTTTAAAACAACAGTATTTCTTTGTTGCCTGTTCTTTACAGGATATGATCCGTCTGCATCTGGATTCTGGAAAAACTCTGATCACATTTCATCATAAATTTGCTGTGCAGTTAAATGATACCCATCCCGCTATTTCAGTGGCTGAACTGATGCGTCTTTTTCTGGACGAGTATGATATGCACTGGGACGAAGCATGGGATATTACCCAGAAAACGTTTGCTTTTACCAATCATACCTTATTGCCGGAAGCTCTGGAAACCTGGTCTGTTAAACTTTTTCAGCAAATCTTACCCAGACATCTGGAAATAATTTATGAAATTAACGACCGTTTCATGGATGAAGTTCGAATGCATTTTTTAAGTGAGCATAACCGCCTGGACAGGCTTGCACGTATGTCTCTAATTAACGAAGAGGGTGAAAAATCCATTCGTATGGCTCATCTGGCCTGTGTCGGCAGTCATGCTATTAATGGTGTAGCACAGCTGCATACCGAACTGCTTAAAGACACCATTTTAAGTGATTTTTATGATCTCTGGCCGGAAAAGTTCAGCAATAAAACCAATGGTGTTACACCCAGACGATTCCTGGTACTGAGTAATCCCAACTTATCTTCGCTTATCACCCAGACTCTTAACAATAGAGACTGGATCAGAGATATGACCCAGCTCAAAGCTTTAGAGTCTTATGCTAATGATGATAAGTTTCAAAATGAATGGTGTAGCGTCAAAACTGCTGCAAAAAACAAACTGGCCATCTGGATTAAGAATAATGTTGGCGTGAGTATCGATCCTAATTCACTTTTTGACATTCAGGTCAAACGTTTCCATGAATATAAACGTCAACACCTGAATATACTGCATATTATCAGTCTTTATCAGCGCCTTAAAGAAAATCCTTCACTGGAAATCACACCCAGAACCTTTATTTTTGGAGGTAAAGCAGCTCCCGGTTATAAAATGGCCAAGTTAATGATAAAACTCATTAATGCCGTTGGTGAAGTGATTAATAAAGATCCTGAAATTAATGGTTTTCTGCGGGTTGTCTTTATCCCCAATTTTAATGTTAAAAATGCCCAGATGATTTATCCGGCAGCGGATTTATCAGAGCAGATCTCAACCGCAGGCAAAGAAGCTTCCGGGACGGGTAATATGAAGTTCACTATGAACGGGGCACTGACAATAGGCACTCTAGATGGTGCAAATATTGAAATCCGGGAAGAAGTAGGCAGTGATAATTTTTTTCTGTTTGGACTGACAGCCAGTGAAATCTCTCAATTACACACGGATGGTTATGTACCCGGTCATATTATTGAAAATAATCAGGATCTAAAAAACACCCTGGAATTAATTGACTGCGGTTTATTTTCACATGGTGATCGCAGTTTATTTAAACCCTTGACCGACTCACTAAGATACCATGATCCGTTCTTTGTTTGTGCCGACTTTCAGTCCTATGTAGATTGCCAGACTGAAGTCAGTCATCAATTTCGAGACAGCAAACACTGGACCCGTATGTCAATACTCAATGTAGCCAGAGTAGGAAAGTTTTCATCCGATAGAGCTATCAGGGAATATTGTGAGGATATATGGAATGTCTCACCGGTACCGGTGAGATTAGAACAGGAGAAGAGCAGCGTTGAGTAAGAGCAGCGCTGAGTAAGAGCAGCGCTGCTCTTACTCAACGCTGCTCTTACTTAGCTATCTTATTGAGCTTCTCGGCCTGAATAACCTGTCCATCCAGTGCCGCATCCTTAGCCGAACGGCCGAAAGCGACGGACATCAGGGTGGAGTAGTACACCACCGGGATATTGAAGCTGGTGCCGAACTTGGCATTGATTTTATCCTGATAGACCTCGGTGTTCATCTGACACACGGGGCAGGGGGTGACAATCATATCCGCACCGTGGTCCATCGCAGACTCCAGGATGGGCTTAATGAGATTAAAGCTCTTGTCCGGCTCAGAGAAGGCCAGTGCGCCGCCGCAGCAGGAGACTTTCTTCTCATAGTCGCGAACAGGCTCACCACCGACGGCCGCAACCATATTATCCAGATACTGAGGGTTTTCAAAGGATTCCCCGTGAATACCAAAGGGACGGTTGGTCTGACAGCCGACATAACCGGCAATTTTAATGCCTTCCAGGGGCTTTTTGACCTTGGCAGTAATGGCGTCCATACCGATGTCTTCCACCAGTACTTCCACCATATGACGGATTTTCTTGTCATTTTTCATTTCCAGTCCGGCTTCTTTAAGCGCCACACCGGTGCCTTCCTTGATTTTAGTACTCTGGGCAATCCGCTCAGAGGCTTCACGAGTGGCCAGCCAGCAGGCGGCACAGGTGGCTACAATATCCTGTTGCGGATGCTGCTGCTCAGACAGGGCAATGTTGCGGGCTGACAGGGAGATACGGGGCAGCTCACCGCCGCCGGCATAACCAATGGACGCGGCACAGCAGTTCCAGTCATCAATGGTATTGAGTTTGATGTCCAGCTCTTCACACATGCTTGTGACCGAAGTCAGGTAGTTGGAAGAGGATGCCCCGGATTGTGATGAACAGCCAGGGTAAAATGAATATTCTTTTTTATCAGACATGGTTTTACTATCCTCTACTTACTATGGGCTTCAATGGCAGCGCTTTCCAGCTCTGCGGCTTTTTTGAGCATGGCATGGAAACCGGACTTGTCCTTGACACTGTGACCCCCCCAGGCTTCATTGATGGCCATTCGTTTGGTCTTAAGCATATTCATGCCCAGCTTCTGATTGCCCATGGCCACTTTAATGCCTTCACCAAAACCGTTCATAAAGTACAGGCTGATACCTAACTTTAATTCATTGACGCGGCCTTTTTTTGCCAGGTTGTCCCAGAACAACTGGGCGAATTTGGCCGTAGGCTGTTCTTTGGGCACCAGATTCAGACGTTTGGCGTAACTGGCCAGACCGTGCATGATGTGGGTAATGGGTAACTCGCGGGGACAACGGGCAATACAGTTGTAACAGGAGGTACACATCCACATGGAATCGCTTTGTAACACCTCATCACGCTTGTTGGCGCGGATCATCATAAAGATTTTCTGGGGCGTATGCTCCCAGTGAGGACCCATGGGGCAGGAACCCGCACAGACACCGCACTGCATACACATGCGTACCATATCGCCTTCTTCGACATTGTCGATGACTTCTTTTAGGAAGTTGCCCTGATACTTTTCAGCCAGGGCCTGGTTTAAATCACTCATTAATCGTTTCTCCTGGTTAGAACTTGAATGGGCTCATGCCGATTTCTTCCACAACTTTGGCCATATCGTCAATCAGCTCAGGTACCCGCTGAATGTCGGTAATGGCCACTTCATGAACGGCCACCCGTTCTTCTTCCAGATTTAATGTCTGTAAGGTGTCGGCAATCTTGCTCATGCGCACATGGGCCATTTCAGAGCCTTTAACAAAGTGACACTGATAATCGTCGCCTTTCTTACAGCCCATTAAGACCACGCCGTCATAACCGCTGTTTAAGGCATCGGTGATCCAGATGGTGTTGACTGAGCCCAGGCAGCGCACCGGAATGACCCGCACAAAGGCGGAGTATTCAAAACGGTTCTGAGCCGCCATGTCCAGCGCAGGGTAGGCGTCGTTTTCACAGGCCAGAACCAGCAGACGGGGCTTTTCATCAAACTCGTCCGGAATATCACAGGCCTTGATTTGCTGCCCCACGGAGTCGATGGAGTAGTTCTCAAAGGAAATGACTCGTACCGGACAGGCTCCCATACAGGTACCGCAGCGACGACAACGGGCTTCGTTGTACTGCGGGTAACCTTTTTCGTCGGAGTGAATGGCGCCGAAGGGGCATTCCATCATGCAACGTTTACACTGGGTACAGCCTTCCTTACGGAAAGTGGGGTAGGACAGATCACCGGAACGGGGGTGAGCCGCCATGCCCTTGCCGGCATTTTCAATGGCCTGAATGGCTTTCATGGCCGCGCCGGTGGCGTCTTCCTGAGCCTGTTGGGTGTCCATGGGACGACGGGTAGGCCCGGCGGCATAAATACCGGTGCGACGGGTTTCATAAGGGAAACAGATAAAGTGCGAATCGTTAAAACCGCTGACTAACTGCGGCAGGTCAGAGCCCTGCTTGTAGTTCAGGTTCAGGATAGACTCCACCGGAATGGCAATCTCGTCCAGCATTTCCTGGGGCACTTCCTTGTGTTCAGCTTCCAGCTGAGTCTTAATGGTCTGTAATTCGTCTTCACGTTCATTGTTGCGACCGGAGTTGGGTATCATGCCGGTGGCCAGAACCACTAAATCCGCATCAATGGTGTCCTCTTCATCCAGAATTAAGTCGTTTAAGCTGACTTTGCCGTCTTTGCTCACCGCAGAAACAGTGGCCTTACGGAAGGTCACGCCCTTGTCCTGACCGCTGCGGTAGAAATCTTCGCCGCCGGCACCGGGGGTGCGCAGGTCGCTGAACAGGATAGTGGTCTGGATATCCAGCGGGTCGGTACCGCTGCTGAGCGCGTTGTCCTTAAAGTACATGGCCTGCTTGATACTGGTGTTACAGCAGTGACCGGAACAATAGGACAGATGACCTTCTTTGTCAGAGCGTTGACCGGCACATTGTACAAAGACCACGTTTTTAACTTCTTTGCCGTCAGAGGGGCGCTTGATAGGACCGCCATCGGCGGCTTTGGCCAGCGCTTCCAGTTCCAGCTGGGTAATGACATCCGGGGCGTCAGAGTAGCTGAATTCGGTCAGCTGACTGGCATCGTAAGGGGTCATACCCGAGGCCTGAATAATAGAGCCGCAGGAGATGATTTCCAGTTGGTCGCTGCCCTGGGTGATTTCAATATTGAAACGACCGGGGGCGCCGTCGGTACTGCTGATGACGGAGTTCAGATAAATGGTGACTTTGGCATCGTCTTCGAGCATTTGAATAAGCGGCTCAACGCCGGTGTCTTCCGGGTCGGCATAGGGCGCGCGGGTCGGCGCACGACGGTATAGCTGACCGGCGGTGCCGCCCAGGGCGTCGCTTTTTTCTACAATGGAGACCTGATAGCCGGCCCGAGCGGCTTCTAATGCGGCGGTCATACCGGTAATACCCCCACCGACCACCATGACATGGCGGTTGGTGCCCTGTTCTTCACTGGGTTTGGGGTTAGCCATAAATTTGATTTCAGCACAGCCCATGCGGACATAGTCTTCGGCCATTTCCTGGGTGGTTTCCTGCGCTTCGTCAGTCTCGGGACGTACCCAGATAACGCCTTCACGCAGGTTGACTCGGGAAGTGGGCACACCTTCAAAGCTGAAGGCATCGGTTTTGGCTCGACGCGAACAGGCGGCAATAACCACTTTATTGGCTTCACCGGAGGCCAGGTCGTCCTGTATCATTTTGACGCCGTCTTCTCCGCAGAGGAAGTCATGGCTTTTGGCCAGCGCCACCCGGCCTTCACGGGTCGCAATCATTTCGAGTTGGTCGGTGTTCAGGCGGTTCCCCAGGTCACAGCCCTTACAGATATAAGCACCTATTTTTACTTCATCACTCATTTACTTAGCTCCTGAAACCTGGTTGATGACTTGCACAGCACGCAGGGCACTGGCGGTGGCACTCTGGACTGCACGGTTGACGTCCAGGGCATCGGAACTACAGCCGGCTGCAAACACGCCGCCGTTCTTTTCGTCCATTTCGATAAAGCCTTCTTCGTTCATCACGATGGCTACCGGGAATTCGTCCGGAGCCACGCTGGGCTCCATGCCCACCGCCAGAACCACCAGGTCGTATTCATTGGCGTAACGGTGGTAGCCTTCGGTGTCCACACCGTTAAGCACGGGGTTGTTATTATCCCCTTCGGTGATATAGGCCACTTTGGATTTAATGAATTTGACGGTCTCGTCGTTCTGAACCTTCTGGTAGAAGTCTTCAAAACGGTCAATGGCACGGATATCAATGTAGTAGATATCGGAGCTGCCGCCGTCGATGTTTTCGCGCACGTAGTGGGTCTGTTTTAAGGACGCCATGCAGCAGATGCGTGAGCAGTGCTTGAGGTAGTTGCGGTCACGCGAACCGGCACACTGGATAAAGGCGATCTTCTTCGGCTCGGCGCCGTCAGAAGGGCGCACCACTTTGCCGCTGGTAGGGCCCATCAGGTCATTCATGCGCTCAAATTCAACATTGGTGATGACATTGGCAAAGCGGTCATAACCATAGGGCTGGATTTTGTTGGCATCATACGGACGCCAGCCAGTGGCCCAGACCACAGCGCCGGCTTTGAGCTCAATGCTTTGTTCCTGCATATCCAGGTCAATGGCGTCCACCGGGCAGGCGTCTTTGGCTTTAGTGGCATCGTCGGTGCCGATAATGCGCTCGTCCAGTACATACTGCTGCGGATAGGCGTTGTTGTACGCGATGTACGCGCCTTTACGCTTGTTCAGACCGTAGTTGAAGTCGTTGTCAAATTCGGTTTCGACCGCCTCGGAACATTTGCCGCACGCGGTGCAGTTGCTGTTCACATAACGGGGCTTAAGGGTGACTTTAATGCTATAATCACCTTTGTCACCGGCTATATCGGTCACTTCAGCCATCGTTAAGATGGTCAGGTTTGGGTTGGTCTTGGCACGGCGCTGGTTGATCTCCATACCACAGGTAGGATGACACAGCTTGGGGAAGTACTTGTGCAGCTGGGTGACCCGGCCGCCGATATAGGCGTTCTTTTCAACCAGTATCACCTGCTTGCCTGCTTCTGCAGCTTCCAGCGCAGCACTTATACCGCTGATACCGCCACCTACGACCAGTATGGTCTCGTTGGTTGCAACAATATCCGACATCGAATTTCCTCCACGGAGCGGATTGATAAAAAAATTAGCCCACAAGAATACCTTCTTTTCACTTGTTTTTCTATTTAATAGATAAAAAATTACGTTAGATTATATGATGTAAATCAGTGTTTTCTAATTTATACGATGTAATTGAGAAGCGTTATTATTTAGGGCCTATTTATGTTAAAATTTTACTGTTTTTATTAGAGAGTTTTTGTGGCTTCAGTTAACCGATAATCCGTATCATGGTCTGGGGTGGCCATACTGAAGACTCCGTGAATCCATCCATGGAGGCTTTTCGTCAGCGTCCCTGCTGCCGAAACTTCAGTAAGGCCACCCCAGATCATGATACTCTGTGTATATAATC
>JALVAL010000296.1 GCA_027011205.1 Gammaproteobacteria bacterium | reverse complement strand
CTATATAATGGAACAGTCCGATCTGATTATTTTTCTGGGTGCCGGTTTTAATGAACGCACCAGTTATGTCTGGAACTGGGATTTACTAAAGGGTAAAAAAATTGTTCAGATTGATAATAATATTGAACAGTTAGAAAAAGTATTTAAAGCAGATGTAGCCATTTTAGGTGATTTGCGACTGGTTTTGACGGCGGCATTAAAACAACTGGATGAGCTGGCTATTGAACAGAAGCAGTTAACTCATATTCTGGAAGCTTATCGCTCTGAAGGAGATAAAAATATTCGTCAGAGCCTGTCACAGTTTAAGCAACGATTTCCTCTGGTGGATGCATTTTTTACAGAATTACAGATAAATCATCCTGAAGGCATCATGGTTTATGACGATAATATTATTTTTGCCCAGAATTTTTTCCAGGTCTCCCTGAAAAACTGTTATTTTCCGAATTCAGGTGTATCCTCCTTAGGCCATGCCATACCGGCTGCCATCGGAGGATGTTTTGCAAGGCAGGACAGGACACCTTTTGCTATTTTAGGCGATGGAGGTTTTCAGATGTGCTGTATGGAAATTATGACGGCTGTTAACTATCAACTGCCCCTGAATATTATTATGTTTAATAATTCCACCATGGGGCTGATCCGAAAAAACCAGTTTCAACAATATGATAAGCGTTATATTGACTGTGATTTTATTAATCCGGATTATGCATTGCTGTCACAATCCTTTGGCATGAATCACTATAAAATTGCTGAAGAGTCTGAACTGGAAGGTTTATTTGATAAACTGGATATTAATAATGCCATTAATCTAATTGAAATTTTTATTGATAAAGATGCTTTTCCAGGATATTCATCCCGGCGTTAGCTTTTTCCCTAACGTAATAAATACCAGAAAAACAGAATGAAACCAACAATCACACTGACCTCAATAATTATCCACCACATATATTAAAAACCTGATATAATGCAGACTTGGGTTTCTGCACTACAAATTGTTTCTGCACTACAAATTGTTTCTGCACTACAAATTGTTTCTGCACTACAAATTTTAGTACAATTTTTCATTTTTTACTTCCCGTTATAGCATGCCACATCAGCCTGTACTGGTCTGCCAATTTTTGTTGAGTATTTACCATCATACCATCATGTGTTTTTTTAAACTAGCAAGCTGTTCATCACTGGCCATGATGTTTTCATGTAACATAAATTTAAAACTTCTATTACTGATCCTGCATGGACAGGTAGCCAGCATAATAAAAGCATTATTCATATAAATACTTATTTTTGAATCATTTTTTCTTATTGAACTTTAAACTGATTGATAATTGTTGGTAACGAGTCAGCAATTTGCTCTGTTTCGCCTAATTTTGAGTTCATTATTTTTATCGTTTTGATATTATTTGTACTTAAATTGCTCGCTGTATGAATATATTGGTTTATCACAGTAACTTTGTTGCTCACTTGTGATAAGTTTTCTATGTTATTCTCAAATTGATCAGTTGTTGTATTTAAAATCACACTGTTGCTGGCGATCATTTCATAGACCACTTCTGTCGTTTCAATTAATGTGCTTAAATCCTTAGCGCCTGTTTGCATTTGATCGTTAATACCCTGGATACTCGTTACAACCGTACCGACTGTGGCATTTGCTTTATCCAGAGATGATTGTGTGCGGATAGCTAATTGCCGCACCTCATCTGCTACAACCGCAAACCCTCTACCCATGTCTCCTGCTCGTGCCGCTTCAATAGCTGCATTCAATGCCAGCAAGTTTGTTTGCTCGGCAATATTCTTAAGCACATCTAAAATACCGTTTACTTCCGTAATATCATCAGATAATTCTAATAATTTTTCTGAAACATTTTTTTCCAATTCAACATTACCCTGTATCCTGTTCTTAAGCTCTCTCATTGAACCATTTGCATTAGCCATCATTTGATTCGCTTTTTGGATATCATCTAATGTTTCTTTTGTTGAATTCACAGATTGTTCTGTAAAGTTAGCTATATCTTCTGTCTCAGAATTTGATGTTTTCAGATTTTGATTAACAATACTTGAATCTTCAATAACCTGTTCTGATAATTCTGCCAGTTCGTTCAAGTTAGAATTAGTTAGCGTGGTATTAGATTGAATGTTTTCAATAATATTTTTAAGATTTGCAATAAACTGGTTAAAGCTATCTGCTATGACAGCAAGCTCATCATTACTATTTAACTCTAATTTTTTTGTCAAATCGGCACTTTTAGACAATAGATGATCGGAAATATACTTGATGGGTGAAACAATAAATTTGTGAATAACATAAGTAATTATTCCCAGCATTATCAAGTTTAATAAGATGATAAATATTATTAATTTAACAATGGCAGATTTTGCTTTATCTACAACCTGATTAACTGACTTTAAAGATCTTGCCAGCACACTATAGCCCAC
>JALVAL010000295.1 GCA_027011205.1 Gammaproteobacteria bacterium | reverse complement strand
GTTTAGTTTTATTGATTTCTTTTTTTATTAATTTAGATTAATGAGAATATCTTTAACACTTGTTATATTTCTTAATACTTTTATTTTAATTAGGAAGTGCTGATGATTCCCTTTATTATTCTTGCGCCTCTGGCTATAGCCGGGGGTGGGTTATTTGGAATGGCGGAGGAGCAATTTCGTCGCAGGCGACAGGCCACGCAACCCTCTTCCCAACAAGCAGCCCCTGACTCACCCCTTGCTGATACCGGAGAACAGGACACACCCATCATGGCCAGTGGTGATCTTATCCAGATAAAACGCTCAGCGATTGCCGCACGCACCGCTCTGGGTCTGTCCGCAGCAGGAATATGGTATCCCCCGCTGCTAATCGCCTCGGTACCGGTTATTGGCTACAGCGCATATAACTGGTTGCGCACCCGTTATCTATTTGAGAAACCTTTTCTCAAATCACCCTTGAGGATCCTGGCAGGTCTCGCACTATTAGGCTCCCTGGTAACCGGAAACTGGTTGATGGCATCACTGATATTAAGTGTCGATTTATCAGGACGAAAGTGGATCTCTCAGTGGACCAAAGGTGCACGTTTAATTGATAATGATAGCGGGAAAGAAGTAGCTGTTCCTTCTGGTTTCATGTCGCGAGTTAAATACCTAACACGAGTGATGCTGCAGGGCGAACCTCGCTGGGAATGGTTTCCAGTTCTGCTGGCACGAGTATCGATGGGTCTGTTCTTTGCTATTTCCGGCTGGAACAAGCTATTCACGGTTGCACATTGGAAAGGCCTCTTAGCCGGGATGATTGCGACAGGTTTACCTTTCCCCAAATTAATGGCCCTTTTTCTAGCCTGGTTCGAATTTGTCGGCGGCTCGCTTCTTACTGTAGGATTCATGTCAACATTCTTTTCCATTGGCCTGGCATTTGCGATGATCGTAGCCATTATAACAGTTGAGATCCCCTTCGTAATTCCACCGGGACTCGGTCCCCTCGACTGGCTGGATTGGTTCTTGTATCTGCCTCAGGTTCTGTATGTTCTCATTTTCTTATGGTTAGTCATCAAGGGTCCAGGTCCTTACAGTGCTGATGCTGTCATTGCTCGCAAGCTTGGATTTGACAATGATTCTGAAGAAGATCCCAATATGGACTCTGAAAAGAATACCCAAAAAGAATCTGAAACTGAATCTGAAAAAAACCCCGGTAAACAATCCAAACCCGGGGGAAACAGTTGGACTCCACAATATGCTTAAGCCATGAAGCCAGTCCGAGAATAAAAGACCTACTGCGGAAAGCCTATTTTAGTCAGCTTTCCCTCGCTACGACTTTTATTCTCGGACAGACTACTTTTAGTATTAGAAGTGTATAACAAACATATCGAGTGAGTATTTACGTATATCAATCACATATAACTACCTAAATACGACGTTTTTAATGCTGGACATTATTGTCATTAAGGTGCAAAGCCTGCGAATTTGATGATTCAGCGGTTGTGCGTCCGACAGGGATAATAATACATGCAATCCAGCTGAAGTAGCAGATTATAATAATTCAGGGACAACATGAATAAAATAACTTAAACAAGTAAGTTTGTCTAAGTTATTTTGTGTACGTTCCTTATTCAAAGGAGAAAGGGTAAAATGGGTTTTAAAAGTAGTTTATTAAAAAGCAACCTATTAATACGTACAGTAAAAGTAGGAGCAAAATTAACACCTAAAATACTAGTCGTATCGGTAGCTAATATCATTCTTAAAGGCATTGCCGAATTTTCAGATATTCTTTACGACCTGGACAAACGCACAGCCTTTGTAAATGTCACACTTTACGGGGAAGAAGAACCGATTGAAGTTGCCCTGGATGGTTTTGAAATCTTGGGCGATGAAGGAAATTATCAATTTATTCTACATAAAGCACAATCAAATAAACCCTGGATGAATAATATACTCTCCCGTATTGTTGGAAAAGCCTGGGATATTCCTGCGATGCCACAATATAAAGATGAGATTGGGTTTGTTGCCAATCTTCTCAAAGCCGAAGAACCTGAGCAGGAACAGGAAACAGTTAATGAGATTGCTGCCTGATTTGTTCCACTTCTTCAAATAGTAGAGACGTTGCACGCAGCGTCTCTACGCTCTATTATCCTTTCCGATCGCTTTCATAGGTATAAAACACGCCGCTTTTTCTCTAACAAGCAAAGCAATAATTATCTGGGTCTTGAAATAAGAGCTATCTTGTCTCTACTATTTATTGTATGAATAACAGATTATGAGTAAATTATTAGCAAATATATAACTGGTCTGAACTGTGTACCAACAGTTAGCCACTTTGGGTAGCTATGAGTCACTATCCGGTGAGGTGCTTATCTATTTAAAAGCGTCACATCCTACTTATGGATATATATATATTTAATAAGTCTTTTGACTGTCGACTTATCTTCTTTACCT
>JALVAL010000294.1 GCA_027011205.1 Gammaproteobacteria bacterium | reverse complement strand
TTACCGGAAATCGCGCTAAAAATCCGCGATGCAGTATCGGATGAAGATGCCAGCTCCAGACAGATAGCGGATGTTATTGCACAGGATCCGGCGATATCAGCCCGGATGATTCAGGTAGCCAACAGTCCGCTATTAAGAGGCGCACAAAAAACAGAAACTGTGGATCAGGCAATTACCCGCATGGGTCATGCTCTGGTTAAATCCATGGTGACTACTATGGCTATGGAACAAATTTTTCAGGCCACCCATCCCATTACCGAAAAATACATGCAGTCCATCTGGTCGCAAAGTACTCAGATAGCCTCCATTGCTGCCGTTATGGCCAGTCATTTTACCAAACTAAAACCGGATCAGGCCATGCTGGCGGGATTACTGCATAATATTGGCGCATTGCCCATTCTAACCCGGGCAGAAGAAATTCCCGCCCTGTTACAGGATGAAAAAATTTTTGCGTCCTTACTAAAACGCCTTTCCGGCCCTATTGGCTCTTCCATTATGGAAAACTGGAACTTTCCTGAAGAGTTAAGCAAAGTAGCTATTGAGCACAGTAATTACAATTATGATAGTGAAAAAATTGATTATGTCGATGTCGTCATAGTGGCCAAATTACAGAATCTGGCCGACACCGATGATGCGGATGCACAACTGGACTGGAATACTATCCCGTCATTTTGCAAGTTAGGTCTGGCCGGTGATGTGGAAGTCGTTGAAATTGAAGATGTGGTGATTGAGGAAATTGAAATTACTCAGCAGTTATTTGCATAAACAATTATCAATTTTTTATTTGTTTTTAATAGAAACTGTAATTTTCCAGCCTATCTAAACGTAACAGTCCACAGGAACTGTATTTCCAGGGACGCTCAAGTACCTCCATGTATCGCTTTGATGAAAACATCCATGTTTTCAAAACCCCGGAAACACAGTTCCTGCAGCCAGTTACTCTACATTATTCCAAATCATACTGAAGAATTACAAAAAACTAAAATACATATTATAATTTTAAGTTGATTCAGCCTTACCTTGTATAGTTGATACTCTAATAGTTGATCCAGTACTACCTGTTGCATGTGCATCCTGACGCATATGAGGAAATAGCAGAACATCACGTATTGACGGCGCATCGGTTAACAGCATCACCAGACGGTCAATGCCAATCCCCTCTCCGGCAGTCGGCGGCATACCATGTTCCAGAGCTATAATATAGTCCTCATCATAATGCATGGCTTCATCATCACCGGCCTCTTTTTCTTCCACCTGTTTTCTAAAGCGTTCTGCCTGATCTTCCGGATCATTAAGTTCCGAGAAGCCATTGGCCAGTTCACGCCCGCCCACAAAAAATTCAAACCGATCGGTGACAAAGGGATCATCATTACTGCGCCTTGCCAGTGGGGACACTTCTGTCGGGTAAGCAGTAATAAAGGTGGGATCCATTAAACGGTGTTCAACGGTTTTCTCAAAAATTTCAATCTGAACCTTACCCAGACCATAACTGTCTTTAAGCGGGATATCCAGTGTATCTGCCACTTTACGAGCTTCATCAATAGTATCCAGCTGAGATTCGTTTAAGTCAGGATTATAGTGCAGAATAGATTCTTTAACACTCATTCGAGTAAAGGGTTTACCAAAATCCACACTCATACCCTGATATTCAAATACCGCTGAACCCAGTACCTCAGTGGCCAGACCACGCAGCATTTCTTCAGTCAAATCCATCAGGTCCCTGTAATCGGCATAAGCCTGATAAAATTCAATCATGGTAAATTCGGGATTATGACGACTAGACAGGCCTTCATTTCTAAAGTTACGATTGATTTCAAATACCCGTTCAAAGCCACCCACCACCAGACGCTTTAGATACAGCTCCGGCGCAATACGTAAAAACAGTTCCATATCCAGAGCGTTATGATAAGTAGTAAAGGGGCGTGCTGTCGCACCACCGGGAATAGCCTGCATCATTGGCGTTTCTACTTCCATAAAATCTTTCTGGATCATGAAATTACGAATGTAGTTAATAATTCTGGAACGCAGAACAAAGGTCTCTTTGGTCTCATCATTCATGATCAGATCAATATAACGCTGACGATATCGAGTCTCCTGATCCGACAGACCTTTAAATTTTTCTGGCAGCGGGCGTAGGGATTTTGTTAAAAGTTCCAGCTTATCAACTTTAACAGACAACTCACCGGTTTTGGTTTTAAACACAATACCTTCTGCCCCTACGATATCGCCAATATCCCATTTTTTAAACTGTTCATTATAAAAATCTTCCGGCAGCGAATCACGCTGCACAAAAAGCTGAATAGTACCGGACATATCTTTAATGGTTGCAAAGCTGGCCTTACCCATCACTCTTTGCAGCATCATACGACCGGCAACAATAACCCGAATCTTTTTTTCTACCAGTTCTTCTTTGCTAAACTGATCGTATTGAGCATGC
>JALVAL010000293.1 GCA_027011205.1 Gammaproteobacteria bacterium | reverse complement strand
GTTATATAACATTTAACCCTATGGCCGGATTCCGGTCAATTGTGTTCAAACCGTCATTATTTACTACATTCATCAAGAAAATCTTCCATATTTTTGATAATATCTTTCTTGGTCATTGATATTTTATTATCAATAGAAATCCTGATTTTATTGGTACGAGTACGTTCCATTCTAATAGCCACCCTCATCGATTTGGGATCTTTAATCTCTTTGCTAATTGCCTCAAATTTAGAAGTTGACGGAACGTCAACAGCCATTCTTCCCGTTTTTTGTAATAAAATAAAAATCTTCTGAGGAGTATAATCCAGATCAGATTCTGCAATATCCTCAGTCTTCTTCAATATAGATTTTCGTGAAGTCTGATTAGCACAAAGCTGATTAATGGACTTAGCCCATGATTTTTTAATCTCCCTGGGATCAGGAAAAACCTCAACAATTTTCTTATCAATTTTACCAAATTCCAGTAATTCCTGTAATGATGTTTTTGGAATATTTAATGAATCCGCCAATTGTCTGTGAGAATCAAAAACCCCCTGCTCTAACAAACGATGATAATACATCCCCCTTTCAAAAGCAGATAATTCTTCTCGATCATTCTCTTTTTCACATTCAATAGCTGCCTGCTTGTCATCCAGATTTTTTACAATCGCTTTTAAGCGAAACTTATCATTAAACTGATTAATAACATAAAGCGAAGACCACAAACGTCTGGCCCCGGCAACCACTTCATATCGAATTTCAGGAGAATTTTTTTTAACACCGCTGGGAATTTCGCGGATAATGATAGGAATTTTTTGACCGATATGACTTTTAAAATCAGAAATTAGATCATTACATTGCTGCTCATTCAATAAATCAAAATAGCGACTTTGACGATGCCAGATCTGGCATAATCTAGGATCAAAATCATCGATATACTGTCCATCCTGTTTTTTTTCAGAATTGCCTGAATCAGCAATCTTATTTAATACATTAGTTCTTGAACGTGGACGTTTAGTTTTAATAATGCTACTGATGGTACTACTGTGATGTAATTCTTCTTCATCTACATTTTTTTTATTTTCGCTGGCATTTTCAACCAGATTACCAAAAAGACTTTTTTTACTTCCCATGATATTTTATCCTTTACATTTCTTCGGTTGATGACCAGGTTTTACAGATCAGCTTTTCTATTTCCTTACAGATAGCGTTCATATTTTTAATAGCATTCCGGTGTGTCTGAGGACTTCCTTTTGGTTTATCTACTTCAAAAAGTGTTTTATTTTCTCCTGAAACCCAATCTAATGCTGCAGTTTCATAAAAAATACTTTCCAGCATATATTCACCAAAATGCTTATAAGCCAGTTCAAGAACATTATCTTCCATAACATCAATATTTTCATTTTTTTGAGTTCTGGCTTTTTTTCTAGTAGGGAGGATTTTTAAGAACTTATAGGAAATATCTTCTCCCAGAACCCCCATTACATTATCCAGCATTTTAAAAAACTGCATTGTTGATGTAAAATCCAGCATTCTTGGCGGACAAGGAATAATACAGGCCGTCGCAGCATACAATGCATTCAGTGATAACATACCCAGAGCAGGGGGTGTATCAATGATTACAATATGATAATTATCTATAACCTGTTCAATACCAGAATAAAGCAACGCAAACTTTTCAGCCCCAAGATCTACTGCAGCTATTTCATATTCACTATTATAAAGAGCCAGATTAGAAGGCACATAATCCAGATTCATCCAGTGAGTAGGCTGGACATAATCACTAAAATTAACATCTTCACCATCAAGAACATTATGGAAAAAACTATACAGAGTTTCTTCTTCCATAATATCAAAATCCGGGATCTTACCCAGAGAATGTGTGGTACTTGCCTGAGAGTCCAAATCAATCAATAAGGTTTTATACCCCTGCAATGACAGATACATCGCCAGATGAATAGCAATAGTTGTTTTGGAAACCCCGCCTTTAAAATTCTGAATGGAAAGAATTATTGGTTCATCTTCTTCAGATAATTTTTTATTTGTATCAAAATAATCTCTTAACTTCTGGATCTGTTCCTGAGTATAACCTTCACGCCGGTTAATACTTACAAGTGGGGGAGGGAATAAGTCATTATCAGGATTTTTTTCTTCCCTATTGATATGAGTTTTGGATCGACCAACCAGTTCAGCAACTTCAGCTGGTTTATAACGCTTAGTCAACACCTTATCAGCATCAGGAGAATTAAATACCTTTTTAAGTTCCTGCTGAAGAGTAACCTGACGTTCTACCAGATCACGGATCTCTTTTTTGGTTACGGGAGGTCTGTACATTATTTTTCCTAAAATGGTTAATCGTAATAGTGATATAAATTGATTATATTGTTTTTAAAACAAATTACAATTATATGTTTCAATTTAGTTATTTTATATAACGGCATTGACACATATAGGTAAGATC